>DAOQAK010000058.1 GCA_035353855.1 Bacteroidales bacterium
CTATATTTACAACTTAATTTGTTTGGCTAAATTTTAGTCGGACAGCAATGATAATTTATATTTATTATATAAAAGTGCTTTTCAACTTTGTAAATAATAATTTAAAAAAAATTATCATTATGTCAAAACCACTCACAAAAGATGACTGGATAAAAATCGGTCAGAAAATGATGGAAGACCATGCAAAAGCAGTGAAAATCGCTAAAACCAGAAAATTCGACACTATTGCCACTCATGGTTTGTACAACATGGAAAAAGCTTTCAGCGGAAATTCAGGTTCTATTATGGAACCTATTTATCTTACCACTGCTGAAGCATATGTAGACAGCGCCCACATGGAAGCGGCGCTTGCTTATGAAATGCCAACATGGTGTTACTCCCGAATTGCAAACCCTTCTAACGGATTTCTAGAAGATACCATTGCACTGCTCGAATCGTACGATTCAGATATTGAAGCATCGTGCCTGGCTACATCAAGTGGTATGGCTGCAATAAGGACAGCTACGGATGCATTTTTAATTAAAGATGATAAATTACCAAAGCCAAATTTTGTAACCAGCGCAAAAGTTTATGACGGAACATTTCAGCAATTCTCGGTGCGCCGTTATAAAGAGCAGGGGATAGATGTAAGATGGATAAAAAATCCTTATGATTTGAATGAATGGAAATCGCAAATAGATGAAGGTACCCGCTTTGTGTATGGCGAATTCCCTTCTAATCCGGCTGTTGCCATTTTTGATATTGAAGAAGTAGTAAAGCTTGCACATAAATTTGGCGTTCCTATGATTGTTGATGCAACCTGTGCATCACCTGCATTGACAAGGCCTTTATTATACGGTGCCGATATTGTAATTCAATCGGGAACAAAAGTTATTTCAACAAACGGAACTTCAATTTGTGGAATGCTTACTTCTCGTAAAAACATTGTCAGTAAAGTTGGTTGTGATGAAATGAAAGCTGACTTTGCTGTATGGGCAAAGCTTTGGCCATACAGAGATAACGGTCCTTCAATAAGTCCTATCAATTCAATTTTAACTTTGAATGATTTACGTTCGTTGCGTATGCGTATTTCGCAGATGAGTGATACGGGAATGAAAGTAGCAACCTATCTTGAAAATCACCCGAAGATTGATAAAGTTTATTATCCCGGCTTGAAAAGTTATCCTGCACATGAAATAGCAAAAAAATATATGAAGCTTGCTGATACTAATGAAAACAAGTATTCATATATGATGGCAATGGAAATAAAAGAAAAAGCGCCAATGGATTCTGTTAATGCACGTAAGTTTTACGATGCATTACAAATGATCTGGAGGGCTACAGATTTAGGTCGTTGCAAAACCGTTGCCACACTGAATGCAATTTCAACACATCAGCAGCAGGGTGAAGAAGGAAGAAAACTTGCCGAGATAAAACCTTCTACTTGTCGCATAGCTGTTGGTATAGAAGATGCCGATGATATAATCAGGGATTTGGAACAGGCACTTGCAAAAATTTAAAACTCACCCCCGCAGTACCTTTCTCCACATTGGAGAGGGGGAAGCGAAGGGAGTAAGAAAAAAATAAAAAATAAAATATAAATCATTAATCAATTATAAATTAAAAAACATGAAACACAAAATTGCATTATTAGGATTTGGCACAGTTGGCCAGGGAATCAGTGAGATTCTTCTCAACAAAAAAAACTTTTTAAAAGAAAAATATAATTTCGAATTCGACATTGTTGCTGTTGGTGACTTTGTTTACGGAAATTGTTATAACCCCAATGGACTTGATATTCCTTTCATGCTTGAAGAAGCAAAGGCAAAGAAAAAATTTACAAAAGATGTTTCAAAATTGGATAATGTTGCTCTCATTAAAGAAAGCAATGCTACTGTTCTTTGCGAACTTACATTTACTGATTTAACTACCGGTGGACCTGCTATTGACCATGTACGTGCAGCTTTGGAATCAGGTAAGCATGTTGTAACAAGCAATAAAGGACCAGCCGCATTGAAATATGCAGAATTCAAAAAACTCGCTGATAGTAAAGGTGTGAAATTTTTTATTGAAGGAACTGTTTGCGCAGGAACTCCAATTATCAATTTAGCTGAAGGCCCTCTTGCTGGTTGTGAAATTTCTAAGATTCGCGGTATCCTGAACGGAACAACAAATTATATGTTGACCGAAATGGAAAAAGGTATGGATTACAATGCTGTTCTTAAAGTTGCTCAGGAACTGGGTTACGCAGAAGCCGATCCTACGGGCGATGTAGAAGGTTATGAAGCTCGCGGAAAAGTGACTATCCTTGCAAATATCGTAATGGGCGCACCATTAAAAATAAATGATGTTACCTGTAACGGCATCACTAAAATTTCTCCGGCTGATATGGAACAAGCCAAGAAAGAAGGTAAACGCTGGAAACTTATTGGTTGTGTTGAGAAGAAAGATGGAAAAGTTTACGGTTCAGTTGCTCCCGAAATGGTTCCATTATCACATCCTTTGGCAGGAGTTATGGGCGCTACAAATGCATTGACTTTTACAACAGACATGTTGGGTGATGTTACTATTGTTGGTCCTGGTGCAGGAAGAATGCAGACCGGTTTCTCAATATTGACTGACCTTTTGAGAATTCATAAAGAAGTGAAATAGTGAAATGGAGAATTGATGAAACGGAGAATGGGTGAACTAATTTTAAAAATGGAAGCTCCATTCTCCAATTCATCTATTCAGAATAAAATTTTGAAATAACGAATAAATTATGTCATATACCCGAAAGTGCTTGTACATCGACCTTACAAAAGGCAAGTACGAGTTTAAAGAAACAGATAAATCGCTGATAGAAAAATATATCGGAGCGAAAGGGATGGGTTTTGCATTACTCAATAAATTAAATCCATCACCGGAACCTCTCAGTCCTGAAAATCCATTGATCTTTATTAACGGACCTTTCACAGGAACTAAAATCCAGACAAGTGCAAGAACTATGCTGGTTACACGATCACCATTAACAGGCAGCGCGCTTGATTCACATTGTGGTGGAAATTTTGGACCACGTTTAAAATTTGCAGGATACGATTATATTTATATAACCGGAAAAGCTGCAAAACCTACATACATCTATATTAACGAAGATAAGATTGAATTTCGTGATGCTTCAGAAATCTGGGGAAAAGGAATTTATTTTACAAACGATGAATTAATAAAACGCCATCAGGGAACTGATCCGCGTGTTGCTTGTATTGGTCCGGCCGGTGAAAATTTTTCACACATTGCATGTGTTGGTGTTGATAAACATCGTCAGTTTGGCCGGGGCGGTTCAGGTGCAGTAATGGGCTCGAAGAATTTGAAAGCAATTGTTGTTGATGGAAATATTCCTATAAAATATTTTGATGAAGAAAAATTCAAAGTAGTAAATGCAGAAGCAACTAAAAAAATTCTTGATAATCCCGGCATAAAATTCCGCAGACAAAAAGGTACGATGAAATGTATTCGCGGATGTCAGACCAACCATATTCTTCCAACAAAGAACTGGTCGAAAGTTGAATTCGAGGAATTCGAAGAAATAAGTTCTGAAACAACCAGAAAAGAACTAAATTGGAAAGATACCGGATGTTATAATTGTTCTATTCGTTGTTCTAAATGGGCTCGTTGGGATGGACGTGAAATTGAAGGACCTGAATACGAAACTGCCGCATTAATGGGCTCGAACTGCGAGATTGCAAGCATTAAAGATATTGCACTGGCAAATGATATTTGCAATGATTTGGGAATGGATACTATCAGTGCCGGTGGTACTGTAGGTTTTGCAATGGAATGTTATGAAAAAGGTTTGCTTGGAAATAATTTCGGAGTTAAACTAAATTGGGGAAATGCCGAAGCGCAGCGCGAATTGCTAGAACAGATGGCATACCGCAAAGGACCCGGTGAAATTTTTTCTGATGGAACTAAAGTTGCTTCACAAAAAATTGGTAAAGGCAGCGAAGATATTGCAATCAATATTTATGGAATGGAACTTTCAGGAATAAATCCTTTAGGTTCACTTACCATGGGCGTTGCAATGGCTGTTGCCGATTTTGCAAGTCATACACGTTTGTGGATTGCCGAACAGGAAATGGGACCCGATTTTAAAATCGAAGATATTGTTCCAACTGTTGTTGAAGGCATCGACACTACTAATGTTAGAAACAGTTTAGTGGTTTGTGATTTTGTTCCATTACCACTTGATGTTTTTGCAGGAATACTCAATGCCGCTACTGGCAGCAATCATACGGGTAAATCGCTTCTTGAAACAGGAACACGCATCACGCATCTGGCAAGAAGTTACAATACCCGCAATGGCAGAAAACATACTGATGACACACTTCCCGGTCGTTTCTTTAATGAAACAACTTTGTCGGGATTCATGGAAGGAAAAAAATTAGATAAAGAATATTTTAATTCTTTCGTTCAAAAATACTACGCAATGCGCGAGTGGAGCAGTACAGGAGAACCCACCAAAGCATTTTAAAAAAAAATTGAAATTTTAACCTAAGTAAAATTCTCTTGAACCAAAAATCATTAAATACGAAAATTATGCAATCGATATGTACAATAAAGCATATCGAAATTTATATATAAATTTTATAGACTATATTATTATGGAAACGATGACAAAAGAAAATTGTGTAGCATGTAAGGAATTGATTCCTGTTTACGACCCGTTCGATAATTCGATTGTAGGAGAAGTAAAAAAATCAACAAAACAAGATGCTTTAAAAGCAATTGAAATAGCACAAAGAGGCTATGAGATTATTCGTAAGATGTCTGTTCATGAAAGAGCAACAATACTTTTCAGAACAGCCGAAATTGTTGAAAAGAATAAAGAAGAGTTTGCCGTTACCATTGCACGCGAAGGATCAAAAACCATTAAAGAAGCACGTAAAGAAGCAAACCGTTGTGTGAACACTCTGCGCGTTTCTGCTGAAGAATCGAAACGTTTGCTTGGCGAAACCATTCCTTTCGATTCATTTCCCGGTGGCGAAAATAAATTAGGATATTATTATCGTCAGCCAATTGGAGTTGTTCTTGCAATTACTCCGTTCAACGATCCGCTGAATTTGGTTGCACATAAGCTGGGACCCGCAATTGCTGCCGGAAACAGCGTGGTGTTAAAACCTGCAACGGTTACTCCACTTTCTGCAATAAAACTCGCTGAAGCCATGTTTGCCACAGGTTTACCAAAAGAATGTTTACAGGTTGTAACCGGAAACGGAAGTGAGATTGGTCCAGCTCTTGTTCAGGATGAACGTATCCGGATGGTAAGCTTTACCGGTGGTTTCGATGCCGGAAAAGAGATCACAAAAATTGCAGGCATTAAGAAAATCGGAATGGAATTAGGTTCTAATTCACCTGTGATTGTTTGGGATGATGTGGATGTTGACTATGCCGTTGAAAGCTGCGTGAGTGGCGCATTCTGGGCTGCCGGACAAAATTGTATAGGCGTTCAGCGCATTTATATTCACAAAAGAATTTATAATGAATTCCGTGATAAATTTGTTGCACGTACATTGAAATATAAAATCGGAAACAAGATGCAGGAAGATTGTGACATGGGTCCGATGATTACTGAAAAAGAAGCCGAACGTGTTGAAAAATGGATTAAAGAAGCAGTGAGCCTTGGTGCAAAATGTTTATGCGGTGGCAAACGTAAAGGTGCAATTATGGAACCATCGGTTTTGGAAAATGTTCCTGAAAATGCGACCATTCATAAGGAAGAAGTTTTCGGGCCGGCTGTAAATCTTTACCAGGTTGAAACAATGGACGAAGCTATTGCAAAAGCAAACAGTCTGCCTTTCGGATTGCATGCTGCTGTTTTTTGCAACAATATTAACCTTGCTATGAAAGCTGCATACGGCGTGGATTGTGGCGGAGTTATCATCAATGATTCTACCGATTATCGTTTAGACTCTATGCCTTTTGGCGGAATTAAAAATTCAGGACTTGGACGTGAAGGAATAAAATTCTCTTTACAGGAAATGACTGAACCAAAAATGGTTTGTATTAATATGATGAATTAATAATATGTCAAATATTAGATAACAAATGTAAAATTGCAAAATGGATAAATAGTTTTGACATTTTCCATTTCACATCTTCAATGATAAATAAATTTAAAGTTCCTTCCAAATAAATGCAGAAGGTTTTTCTATTTTAAACTCTGTGCAGCTCTGTCAACTCTGAGGACTCTGTGTTGAAATAGTTAAATATTTTTAACACAGAGGACACGGAGAAAAAAGAGTTTCACAGAGAAAGTTGCTCTATCGTTGAATCATCAACTTTGCTGAATAATTTTGTAGCCGTATAAAATATAATCCGCTTGGTGCTTGGCTTATATCAAGCGTTGCAGAAGATGCTGGTGAGATTATTTCTTTGTTAAAAATAACTTTTCCATTTATGTTGAAAATTTCAACCAGTATTTTTTTATTTTTTAATTCGTTTGGAATAGTAATATTTACATTGCTTGCAGCGGGATTGGGAAAAATTTCCAAATTGTTCTCATTTTTATAATATTCAGCAAACCCAACAGGATTAGGGTGTGTGCCGCTATAATAAGTAACGCCTCCCGAGAAATTTCCAACAACCATTTCCGGAAAATTATTTCCATCAAGCTCAGCAACAGCTACAGCACTGTGCATTCCTTCGTTTATGTATAAATAATTAGAATCAACAAGCGTGAATTTTCCATTAATGTTGTTGTCGATATTTTTGTAATAATAAATATTTCCGCTTTCGCTGCCAACGAAAAGCTTAGTATTTCCGGCCGAATCGGTGAATAAGCACGGAATGCTGTAACCGTAATTTGAAACGGTATGTTTTGTTACATCAACTTTTCCAAGAGAATCGGTAATTAATGTAAATTGCGGATTTGTTGCACTGCCAGTGTTCTTATAAAAATTTAAAGTGCCTGCTTTTTCGCCAATGATAAGGTCTAGAAGCAAATCTTTATCCAGGTCGAATAATTGCGGAGTTGCTGAAGGATAAGTTTGAGTAGGAGTATTGCCAACATAAATTCCAAAATAGTCGGTTTGTGAAAGCACCATGTTCATGGGTTGTCCGGCTGCTGCTGTATTTTCGTACAGATCAATTTTTCCATTCGATTTTCCGATGATCATTTCAGCAGCGCCATCATTGTCAATATCGCCGAATGCAGGATAAACTGCAATTAATTTTCTTGATCTGATGTTAGCGAAATCATCTGTTATCAAAGTAAATTGTGGCGACACAGAAGTCCCCGTATTTTTATACAAACTAATTCCTGAAATATAAATAGAATATAAAAACCCATTTGAATAGTAGGATGAATCGCGTGTTCCGAAATTTGAAATAAAAAGGTCTTTCAATCCATCGCCATCATAATCATAGAAAACGGGATAAGCACCGGAACCCAGATCGATCATATCACCTTGCAGAAAATTATTTTTACTATAATTAAAAACGGGCGAAGAAGAAGTTCCTGAATTATTGTAAAGCCAACAGCTCTTCTGATTTTCAGCAATAGTCATGCTTACATCAAAAGGTGATACAAGTAAATCTTTTTTATTATCGTTATTTACATCAAGAAAACTGGGAACGGGAAATGAAAACAAATTTATTTTATTTGTGTTTGAAGGATATAAAGTATCGGTGCTTGTCATTAATGCATCGTTTATAGTTCCTCCGTTATTAAGCGCTATCAAGCCCGGGAAATCTACATCTCCAAGAAGTAGATCTTTTAAATTATCACCATTCAGATCCAATGCAAGCATAGTAGAACCGGTATGTTTGAAATCATTCTCTTCATTTTCTTTTCCCGATTTATTCGGACAAATAATATTCAGCGAAATTTTATTATCCGAAACTCCTTCTTTAAAATCGCCCCAGCAAAATTCCTGTCGTTCGAATTTCAAACTATCAGCATTTCCGTATAGTTCCATAGATAAATTTTTATGGAACTGAACATATTCACCAAGTCCCCAGAAATTTAAAATATCCAGATCGCCATCACTGTCGATGTCTGAAATAGCAGGAAAATCAACATTTGTAACCAGTATGTTTGAGTATTGCGAATCCTGAAGCGATAAAATAGGTTCAACTACTTTTGTGAATTTTAATCCGGTTGTTGCATTACCGGTATTTTTATAAACAGCAATACCACCGCCATATGCATAAGTAAAAATATCTTCTTTCCCATCGTTATTATAATCCATTAGTTTTGCCCAGTAATGAATCTCAGGAAATCTTTCGCGATATTCTGGAGCATAAGTGTAATCAATAGAGTTGGCATTTCCGTTATTTATAAAAGTTACAATTTTTGCACTGCTGCGGTCGTAAATAAATAAATCATTTTTGCCATCAAAGTTTAAATCAATCTCTGAGAACTGGCATGAATTCAGCCCGCCGCCCCATGGGTTAGAAATGATATTATTTAAATTATCTTTTACAACAATTGAGGTGTTTCGTTCAAACCCAAAATCCTCGTATTGTTGTGCAAAAAGAAAATTAAATAAAAAAGAAAAAAATATGAGTAAATTTTTTTTCATCATTACAAATTTAGCCAAATATCATTTCAGCAACGTAATATTAAATGTAATATTATTTGTTTTTGAATTAATTTAAAGAAGTAGAATCTTCAGGGCAATATAAGCTATCGAGGGAATTGAATTTATATTTTTCAATAATATAAATTAGCCGATATGCATAGCTTGGGTCTTCGGCATAGCCGGCTTTTTTAAGACCAAATGCCCAGTTTTTATAATCGGTAATGTTCAGGGAGAAAAGATTAGCGTACCATTTTCTTGTTTTAATATGGTTGGAATGGTCAGCATAAGATTCAAGAATATTTTTATACTTTTTATAACAATTGCTTCCAACCCAGAATTTTTCACCTTTCCAGTCGGGTTTATTTTTAATGCCGAAATGATTATTTGCATATTGTGCCAAATAGCTGTTTCCATAGCCCGATTCGAGTATTGCTTGCGCTAGAGTAATACTGGCGGGTACGCCTGAGTGATTCATTTCTTCAACTGCAATAATTTTGAAAGTATCGACATATTGTGTAAGCGTGTACTTCTTTGTATTTGGGGCAGAAGTAAAAGCTATAACAGTAAAGGAAATAGCAATAAATGTAAAGAAAATGGTTAGAGATAATTTTTTCATAAAAATCTGGAAACTCTTAGCAAACATAAAATGTTTTTCTGATAAATCAAAAAAATATTTTACTTTGCCAAATCAAAAATGGAAATAATAAAAAAATATTTTTCGCTTAACTCCACTCAGGAACAGCAATTTATTGCATTGAAGGATATATATTCTTCATGGAATGAAAAAATTAATGTCATTTCACGGAAGGATATTGAAAATATATATGAACACCATGTATTACATTCACTGGGAATAGCTAAAGTGATTCAGTTTAAGAATGAAACGAAGATTCTTGATGTGGGAACAGGCGGAGGCTTTCCCGGGATTCCTCTGGCAATCTTATTTCCTGGTTCTGATTTTCTCCTGGTTGATTCTATAGGAAAAAAAATAAATGTTGTTAATGCTGTAATTTCTGAGCTTGGATTAAAAAATGCAAAAGGGATTCATCAAAGAGCTGAAACGATTGATGAAAAATTTGATTTCATTGTTTCGCGTGCGGTTACCTGCTTACCTGATTTTTATAATATTGTGAAAAATAAAATAAGCAGGAATAAGAATAATACTTTACCGAATGGTGTGTTGTATCTGAAAGGTGGCGATTTTCAGGACGAATTAAAAAATATTAAGAGTAATTATAAAATTTTTGATTTAAGCGATTTTTTTTCAGAAGAATATTTTGCTACTAAAAAACTGATACATATCTTTTAACGTTTTATGATAAAATTATCTTTGTCAGTTTCATAGTTTTTTATTTAATTAGCTGACTGAAAATAAATATACTGAATCTTGACGAATTTGCAAAGTCAAAGTCGTTTAGATTCAGTAATACTGAGCGAATGAATTTGCATTATTTTGCAAATTCGTTCAGCTGAAGTATAAATAAACACAAATAAATAAATTAATAAAGGAGGAAAAACATGTCAGAACAAAAGAAATTCGTGCCTTTTGTTTCAGCCGAGACAAACATGACCGAGTTCACTGTAAGAGCCTTGATCATTGGGCTTATCATGGCAGTAGTTCTTGGTGCTGCAAATGCTTATCTCGGGTTGCGTGCAGGTATGACTATAGCAGCCACTTATCCTGCCGCTGTAATTGGAATGGCAATTTTAAAAACATTAAAAGGTTCAATATTAGAAGAGAATTTTGCCCGTACTGTTGGATCTATTGGTGAATCAGTAGCAGCAGGTGCTATTTTTACATTGCCTGCATTTTTCGTGTCGGGTATATGGCCTGAATTTTTTACTGTAGGACATTATATGACTTCATCGTTGATACTTATTGCAGGAGGTATCCTCGGTATCATGTTCGTTGCCTTACTTCGTAGGGTAATGGTTGAAGATGTTGAATTAAAATTCCCCGAATCAATTGCTGCTGCCGAAATTCATAAAGCCGGTCGCAGAAGCGGCGGCGGTTCAAAATTTCTTTTTGGGGCAATGGCAGGTGGTGCAATTATTCAGGCACTTGGTCAGCTTAAATTTTTTGCCACTTCATGGGAGAAATTTATTACATTCTCAAAACAAACTATAACAGGAACTGTATTTTCAGGAAAAGGTGGATTGCTTTTAAGCTCTCCCGGTATAAGCCCGGCTTATATGGGAGTTGGTTACATCATCGGACCCAAATATGGCGCATTGAACTTTAGCGGTGGTTTGATAGCATGGGGCTTACTGGCACCTATGATTTATTATTTTATCTCTCCTTCGATTGATATGGATTTTCTGACAAGCTGGGCATCAATGCTGCAAGTTAAAGATCCTACTTTATCAGATGCTGCTGCATTGGAAAAAGTAAGCGATTCAACTTTTCAGATAACCCAGATATGGCGGTTCATTGTTCGCCCAATCGCTATTGGCGGTATGTTAATGGGGGCATGTTTCACATTATTTAAAATGCGTAAAAGTTTGGGCGAAGGTATAAGAAGAGCTGTTGGTGATGTACGCAAAGTTGCCGGTGGAGGCAAAGTTGAAACAGTTCGTACCGAAAAAGATATCCCTTTCACTTGGATAATTATTGGAATTTTATTTGTTGCATGTTTAACATTTTTCATTACCTTCTTTGTATTTGAAGCAAGTTTACTGGTTTCAATAGTTGCAGCAACTTTACTAATCGTATTGGCATTTTTATTTGGTGCAGTATCGGGTTACCTTGTTGGTATAATGGGTTCAAGCAATAACCCGATTAGTGGTTTAACACTTACAGCTTTAGTTACAACAGCATTGATACTTGTTGCTTTAGGCGTACATGGCGATGCAGGTGTGGCAACAGTTTTAGGAGTTGCTGCCATAGTTTGTGTTTCTGCTGCTGTTGCAGGCGAAATGTTACAAGACCTGAAAGCTGGGCATATCCTTGGTGGTACACCATGGCGCATGCAGATTGGTGATATTATCGGTGTTATACTTGCCGGTTCAGTTATGTTTGGTGTGCTTGTTATCCTGAATCAGGGTGATATTGCACAAGGATTGAAAGATGGATACGATGGTGGTTTTGGAAGTAAAAATCTTCCTGCTCCTCAGGCTAGCTTGATGGCAATGTTATCAAAAGGTATTGTAAGCGGACAAATGGCTTGGCCTTTAATAATAGTAGGGATGTTAATGGGGTTGGCATTTATTTTAATGCAGGTTAAAAGTCCTATGCTTGTTAGTGTTGGTATGTATCTTCCTTTGGAAACAACTTTTGCGATATTCTTAGGTGGCTGTGTTAAAGGTATTCTTGAGATGTTTAATACAAATAAGAAAGAAAATGGCAAAGTGGTTTTGGATGCTGAAGGAAACCCGGTTAAAAAATATTCAAAAGGACAAATGATACGAATGGATAATATAGGAATATTGCTTGCGTCTGGCTTTATAGCTGGCGAAGCATTGATGGGACTTGTTTTTGCATTATTATATTTTATGGATGTTCCAACTCCTGCAATATTTGAAAATCCGTCGTTCTTCATTAGTATGACAATTCTTACTCTGATAGCATTTGCATTGATTTATTTCCCACTGAAGAATAAAGGTGATGCAAGCGAACCACCACCTCCAAGTGGAAGTTTCTAAACTAAAGTTATAAAGGAATAGAGGTATAGGGTAAACATAACATAAACCTTATACCTCTATACCATATACACTATAATATTTAAAATGGAAGTAAGTTTTTTTGAACGGAGAAAGATTTTAAAAAGTGCCAGTTTACTTGATTTGACACCTATGGCTAAAGTAAGTCATGAAGTTGATGACGCAGGTATGGTAACTTTGCTTTATCCAAAATTTAAAAATAAAAAAGTAAGCAAGTATATGCTTGGAAACAGGTCGCCGTTTATTCATATGAAACTTGATGAGATAGGCACTGCCAGCTGGTTGCTTATTGACGGGAAAAAAAAAGTTAGTGAGATAGCCGATTTGCTTACAGAACAATTTGGTGATAAAATTCATCCGGTGAATGAAAGGCTTGGAAAATTTTTATCGCAATTATATGACAACAAATACATAACATTTATTGAATTATTAAAAAAGGAGAAATAATTATGGGAAATATATTAGGCAATTTACAGCCAACATCATTGTGGAATAATTTTGAAGCAATATGCGGAATTCCTCACCCTTCAAAACATGAAGCTAAATTACGCGATTTTGTTGTAGGATGGGCAAAGTCATTAAACCTCGAAACTATTGTTGATGAAGTAGGTAATGTGATCATCCGAAAACCTGCAACAAAGGGTATGGAAGATAGAAAAGGTATTATTCTTCAGGCACATCTCGATATGGTTCCCCAGAAGAACAATGATACCAAACATGATTTTGAAAAAGATCCTATCATTCCCTGGATTGATAGCGAGTGGGTAAAAGCAAAAGGTACAACTCTCGGAGCTGATAATGGAATTGGAATGGCAGCAGCTATGGCAGTTCTTGAAGCAAAAGATTTAACTCATGGTCCTATTGAAGCCTTATTTACTGTTGATGAAGAAACAGGAATGACAGGCGCTTTCGGTTTAAAAGCAGGTTTACTTAAAGGCGATATTTTAATGAACCTCGATTCAGAAGATGAAGGCGAACTTTACGTAGGTTGTGCAGGTGGTACAAATGCCAATTTAAAATTTAAATATGGTGAAGAATTAGTTCCAGCAAATTCAGAATCTTTCAAATTAAATGTTGGCGGACTTAAAGGTGGTCACTCAGGAGTGGATATTGCACTTGAAAGAGGTAATTCAAATAAAATATTAACCCGCATTTTATGGCATGCTCATAAAAATTATAATTTACGGATTTCATTAATTGATGGAGGTTCGCTTCGCAATGCTATTCCCAGGGAATCATTTGCTGTAATTACTTTACCTAAAGATAAAGTTGCTGAATTCAAAAAATTTGTTGAAGAATTTTCTTCAATTGTAATTAATGAATATAAAGGTGTTGAAACAGATATTAAAATTACAGTTGAACCCGTTGCAATGCCTGCAAATGTTATTGATTTAAGAGCGACATTTAATTTTTTAAATGCAGTATATGCTACACCTAATGGCGTAATGCGTATGAGCCAGGATATGATAGGGCTGGTTGAAACTTCTACTAACCTTGCCACTATTAAATCCGAGAATGGTGAAATAAAAATCCAGTGTCTTTTAAGAAGTTCGGTAGATTCAGCAAAAGAAGATTTGGAACATATGGTTGAAAGCGTATATAACCTTGCCGGAGCTGAAGCAATTTTTGATGGACAATATCCGGGATGGAAACCAAACATGGATTCTCCAATACTTAAGGAGATGCTAGCTGCTTATGAAAAACAATTTGGCAATAAACCTAAGATTGCAGCTATTCATGCAGGATTGGAGTGTGGACTTTTGGGTGGAGTATATAAAAACTGGGATATGATTTCATTCGGGCCTACCATTCGTTTCCCGCATTCTCCGGATGAAAAAGTAAATGTTCCTTCTGTGAAAAAATTCTGGGATTTTCTTACAGAAACATTAAAAAATGCTCCAAAAAAATAAATATTTGTATAATTAAAAATAATATTTAACTTTGCAGCCTTAAAAATTGAAAAGCGATGAAAAGAACATTTCAGCCATCACAAAGAAAGAGAAGAAACAAACATGGTTTCAGAGAAAGAATGTCAACTGCTAATGGACGCAAAGTTTTATCGTCACGCAGAGCTGCTGGCAGAAAAAAACTTACTGTTTCTGACGAAAAATTACATAAAAGATAATTTTTAAATTATTGAGAGAATATTTCTTGAAAGGGAAGCATTGCTTCCCTTTTTTATTTCTCAGAAAATATAGGGGAATTTTTATATATTTGTTATTCATTTAATAAATTAATCTGTAATGAAATCAAAATTATTTTTTTTAATAACATTAATATTTATTGTTTCTGCATGCAGAAATAATAAAAGCTCAGATAAAAATTCATTCTCAACAGCAGTTGCATATAACGACTTTATTGTTGATCAGCAAAAGCTGATACTTGGAAAACATGATGCATGGAATGCTGCATTTACAAATAAAAATGTACAAGAAGCAAAAATAAAACTGGATGAACTAACTAAACAATGTAAGATTGCTATTGATACTATTAGTAAAATAGATGCATTTAATAAAAACACTGAATTTCGTGATGCAGCAATCAGGCTTTTTACATTATATAAAAATACAGCGGAAGGAGGCTTTAAAGAAGAAACTGAAATACTGATGAAATCTGAAATTTCGGATCAGGATGAGGAGCGTGTAAATCAAATAGAAGATGAATTTTTTAATACAGAAAAAGAAATTTATAATGCATTTATAAAAGCCCAGGGAAAGTTTGCCAGTGAAAATAATATGGTATTAAAACAATAGTATAATTATTCGTTAATTCATAGCTCCTGTATAATAAATATCAAGGGCTTTCTTTTATTCCGATATTAAAAAAATCTTTACTTTCGCATAATAAATAATTATTCTTATTTTGAAAATTTTTCTGATTATAATTATTGTATATTTTTCCTTTATGCTGGCAGGAAGATATATTTTCCCTTTACTTTTAAAAAGTTTTGTAAAACATTACAGTAATAAAATATATCAAAAAATGGATTTTTATGATCATGTTCCTGATAGAAATGAAGGAGAAATAAATATTATACATAACCCGGAAAGCAACTCAAATAGTAAAATTGAAAAAGGTGAATATGTAGATTATGAAGAAATAAAGTAATACTAAATAATAAATCATAAATCATGGAGAAAATAAAATTCAAATCGATATTACCCTATTGCCTGACTGTTGCATTATTTGCTTTTATTGCATTAGCATACATGTATCCTGTATTACAAGGAAAACAAATTATGCAAAGTGATATTATTCACTTTCAGGGTATGTCGAAAGAAATTGTTGATTATCGCAATCAAACTGGAGAAGAGGCATTATGGACCAACAGAATGTTTGGAGGAATGCCTGCATATCAAATTTCTGTAGTTCATAAAACTAATTTGATTAATTATTTTGACAGGGCAATAAAACTTTGGTTACCTCATCCTGCTGGCTTGGTTTTTCTTTATTTTATTGGGTTTTATATTTTATTATTAGTTCTTGGTGTCAATCAGGGTTTAAGTATTGTCGGGGCTATGGCTTATGCCTTTTCTTCATATTTCTTTATAATTTTTGAAGCCGGTCATAATTCAAAAGCAAATGCCATAGGTTATATGGCGCCGTTTATTGCCGGTGTTCTATTATGTTTCAGAAGGCGTTATATTATAGGAGGTGCGCTTACTGCATTTTTCCTTGCCCTTGAAATAAATGCCAATCATTTACAAATAACTTATTATCTAATGCTGATAGTAATCATATTAGGAATAGCTGAGTTTGTAAATAAACTAAAAGAAAAAAAATTAAAAGATTTTTTCATCGCTGTTGGTGTTATGATTGTTGCAGTAATTATTTCGGTAGGGGT
The DNA here is from genome assembly GCA_035353855.1 of Bacteroidales bacterium. Classification (NCBI taxonomy): domain Bacteria; kingdom Pseudomonadati; phylum Bacteroidota; class Bacteroidia; order Bacteroidales; species Bacteroidales bacterium. The sequence continues at coordinate 16,045 of DAOQAK010000058.1, forward strand.
TAATATCAGTAATTTATGGACAACCAACGAATACCTGGAATATTCAACAAGAGGAAAATCAGAACTGACAAATGATAAAGGAAATAAAACAGGAGGACTTGATAGGGATTATGCAACCGACTGGAGTTATGGAAAGATGGAAACATTTACTTTGCTTATCCCTAATTATATGGGTGGAGCATCGCAGGGAGAGTTAAGTAAAAATTCAGATACATACAAAGCTTTAAAAGAAAATGGTATACAAAATTCTGAGAAAATAATTAAAAATATGCCGACATATTGGGGCGATGTACAATTTACTTCGGGACCTGTTTATGTTGGTGCAATCATTGTTTTTCTTTTTATTCTCGGGCTTTTTATCGTGAAAGGTAAATATAAATGGTGGCTATTATCGGCAACATTACTATCTATTTTCCTTGCATGGGGAAAACATATGATGTGGTTTACAAATATTTTCTTCGACTACATGCCGGGATATAATAAATTCAGAGCAGTATCGATGACATTGGTTATTGCTGAATTTTGTATCCCTCTCCTTGGGTTACTGGCATTAAAAAATATTTTTAGCGAAAAAATATCAAAAGATATAAAATTAAAATCTTTAAAATATGCCGGTATTATTTGTTTGGGAATTATAGTGATTTTTGGATTTTTTAGCGGTGCATTCCTGGATTTTATTTCCCCATCAGATAAAGAATTACTAAAAAATGGTTATCCGGAATGGCTTATTACTACGATACAATCTGACAGGCATGGATTGTTAATATCAGATAGTTTGAGATCATTGATTTTTATAGCACTGGCTTTTGCGATACTTTGGCTTTTTGTGATTAATAAAATCAAAAATATTAATCTTGTAATTATCGTGTTAGGTTTATTAGTGATATGCGACATGTGGCCTGTTGATAGAAGATATCTTAATTCAGATAATTTCACTACTAAAAATAAATTGAAAGCTACTACGAATACTAAATCAAAATGTGATGAGATAATTCTTAGTGATACAAGTCTTGATTATAGAGTTTTAAATATGAATAGTCCTTTTATTGATGCGGCTACATCATATTATCATAATTCCATTGGAGGCTATCATGCTGCGAAATTAAAGAGATACCAGGAACTTATTGAGACCAGAATATATGAAGAAATGGTTAAGATACAAAATGCATTTTCGTCAAAACCTATTGATTCAGCTATAACGATGACTTTAAAAAATATTCCTGTTTTGAATATGCTGAATACAAAATATATTATATATAACCCGGAAGCTGCGCCTTTAATGAATAGCAATGCTATAGGTAATGCATGGTTTGTAGATGAATATAAGTTGGTAACTAATGCTGACTCTGAAATAGCAGCAATGAAAGATTTTAAACCTTTAGAGACAGCTATAGTCGATAAACGATTTGAAAACATGATTACGATAAAAAATTCTGGTAAAGATTCTACAGCAGTAATCAAACTTACAGAATACAAACCTAATTTTTTAAAGTACTTTTATAATGCGTCTAAGCCTCAGCTCGCTGTTTTTTCAGAGATATACTACGCCAAAGGTTGGAATGCATATATTGATGGTAAAGAAACGCCTTATTTCCGTGCTAATTATATATTGCGTGCTATGGAAGTTCCTTCAGGAAAACATGAAATAACCTGGAAATTCGAGCCCAAATCATTTTATATTGGTGAAAAAGTATCGCTGGCATTTAATATTATTTTAATTTTTTCAATTATTTGTGGAGTATTTATTGAATTGAAAAAGAAAAAGAAGAATAGTGCAGAGATGAATGACTCCATATGAAAAAAGTTTTAATAATTACATATTACTGGCCACCATGCGGTGGTTCTGGAGTGCAGCGTTGGTTAAAGTTTGTGAAATATTTGCGTAACTTTGGATGGGAACCTATAATTTATACGCCTGAAAACCCCGAAATGTCTGTGATTGATAATTCTCTGTTAAAAGATTTACCGGAAAATTTAACAGTAATTAAAACAAAAATATGGGAGCCGTATAATTTTTATAAAGCATTTATAGGAAAAAAAAAATCGCATAAAATAAATACTGCACTGCTTTCCGAAAGCAAGAAACCAAAACTTACAGAGAAAATATCAGTTTGGATTCGTGGAAATTTTTTTATTCCTGACGCAAGAAGATTCTGGATAAAGCCTTCTGTAAAGTTTCTTAAAGAATATTTAAAATCAAATAAAGTTGATGCAATAGTTTCTAATGGTCCACCTCATAGTATGCATATGATTGCTTTAGGATTAAAAAAATCATTGAATATACCTTGGTTAGCCGATTTCCGTGACCCATGGACAAATATTGATTTTTATCATGAATTAATGTTATCAGGATGGGCAGATAAAAGACATCATAAAATGGAAAATAAAGTTTTGAAAAATGCTGATGCTGTTACTGTAATCAGTAGGAGTATGGCTGAAGATATGAAGAGATTACATAATAGAAAATATGAGGTAATTACAAATGGTTATGATGAAGAAACAAATATTGAAGATGTTGTTTTGGATAAGAAATTTAGCATTGCACATATCGGAAGTCTTGTAAAATCACGCAATCCCGAGGTGTTATGGAAGGTCTTGAATTTTCTTTTAAATGATAGATCGCAAAATTCCTTTGATGCTGAAAGATTTTCGAAAGATTTAGAAATTAAGTTAGTTGGGAAGGTTGATTTTTCTGTAAAGGAATCAATAAAGAAATATAAACTTGAAAATTATATTAATTATATTGATTATTTACCGCATGATGAAGTAATACGTGTTCAGCAACAATCACAGGTTTTATTACTTTTGTTAAATAATACGCCAAATGCAAAAATGATTCTGACAGGAAAGTTTTTTGAATATCTTGCCGCTAAGCGTCCTGTATTGTGTATTGGTCCAACTGACGGTGATGCAGCTGAAATCATTAATGAAACAAAATGTGGTGTAATTTCAGATTTTGATGATTTTGAACATTTAAGAGATAGTGTAATTAATTTTTATAAATCATTTTGTGAAAACTCGCTTGATGTTAATAGTGCAGGAATTGAAAAGTATAGTAGGAAAAATTTAACTTTTGAATTATCAAAAATTCTGAATAAAATAGTTATAGGAAATTATTATTGACGATAAAATATATATTGGTTTTTAGTTTACAGTTATTCATTGGAAATTCATGAATTTCAGCTTATAATATTTAATATATGGATTTAAAAGGTAAAAATATTCTGGTTACAGGTGCCGGTGGGTTTATCGGGAGCCATTTGGTTGAAGAATTAGTTAAAAGAGATTGTAAAGTAAAAGCATTCGTGCATTACAATTCTTTTAACAGCTGGGGTTGGTTGGATTATATGGATGAAAATATTAAAAAAAAAATTGATGTTTTTATAGGTGATATCCGTGATCCATATGGCGTTAAGACTGCAATGAAAGGAAATGCAATCGTTTTTCATTTGGCTGCATTGATTGGAATACCCTATTCATATCATTCTCCCGATGTTTATGTGGATACAAATGTAAAAGGAACTTTAAATATTTTACAAGCAGCACGTGAGCTTGATGTAAAAAAAGTTGTTCATACTTCAACAAGTGAAATATATGGTACAGCTCAGTTTGTGCCTATAACGGAAGAGCATCCGACAAACCCCCAATCGCCTTATGCTGCAACTAAATCAGGAGCTGATTTTCTTGCTTTGACTTTTTATCGTTCATTTGAAACACCTGTGTCTGTTGTTCGTCCGTTTAACACTTATGGGCCGCGGCAGTCAGCAAGAGCTATTATTCCTACAATAATTACTCAAATTTTATCAGGAAAAAAAGAAATAAATCTTGGTTCTGTTACCCCTACACGTGATTTGAATTTTGTTAAAGATACAGCTACCGGCTTCATTAAAGCTGCTGAAACTGAAAAGGCGAATGGTGAAATAATAAATATAGGAAGCAATTTTGAAATTTCTGTCGGCGATTTGGTTGCTAAGATATCTGCTATTATTGGTAAAGAAGTGAAAGTGAAAACGGATGAACAAAGGATTCGTCCTGGAAAAAGTGAAGTTGAACGCTTGTGGGCTGAAAATAAAAAAGCAAAAGAATTAATTAATTGGCAGCCGCAATACACATTGGATAGAGGATTGGATGAAACTATAGCTTGGTTTTCAAATTCAAAAAATCTTGAGTTTTTCAAACCGAATATTTATAATATTTAGTGAAAAACTATAAGCGAAAATATAAAATATTGATTTTTGTAACTTTTAGTTTTTGGTTTATAAATTTTAAATTAAATATATGAAAGCAGTAATATTAGCAGGAGGTAAAGGAACAAGATTAAAACCTTACACAACTTCGATCCCAAAACCACTTGTTCCTATTGGGGAGAAAGCAATAATTGATATATTAATAAATAGGCTCAAAAATGCAGGTGTTGATGAAGTATTTATTTGTGTAAATCATCTTGCGGAAATCATAATGGCTTTTCTTGGCGATGGAAAAAAATTCGGCATAAAAATTAATTATTCATTTGAGAAAAAGCCGCTAAGCACAATAGCTCCATTGAAATTAATTAAAAATTTACCTGATGATTTTTTAGTAATGAATGGAGATCTATTAACAGACTTAGATTTTAAAAAATTATTTTTGAATCATATTAAAAGCAAAGCACAACTTACAGTTTCAACATATAAACGAAAAGTAAAAATTGATTTTGGCGTAATTGAAGTTGATAAAAAAGGAAGCAACGCAGTGGGTTTCCTCGAAAAACCTGAATACAACTACGAAGTAGCAATGGGTGTTAATGTTATCAATAAAAAATTATTGAAACTTATTCCAGAAGACACTTCTTTCGGCTTTGATAATTTAATGAATATGATGTTGAAGAAAAATGAAAAAATAAATATTTTCAGATATAATGGGTATTGGCTTGATATAGGCAGGCCCGATGATTACGAGAAAGCAAATAACGATGTTGAAAAACTAAAGCATTTGCTTAAATGATGAATATTCTTGTAACCGGTTCCGAAGGATTCATTGGTAAGTTGCTTGTCGCACAATTAATGAGTAAAGGATACAATGTTAAGACATTTGATTATAAAGATGGCGACATCACTAAAGCAGATTCATTAAATATTTTTGATGAATCAGATATAAAACACATTTTTCATCTTGCTGCAAAAACATTCGTTCCCGATAGTTGGAAAAATCCTTATGACTTTTATAATGTAAATGTTTTAGGAACAACAAATGTTTTGGGGTTTTGCAGAAAAAATAATTGCAGCTTAACATACATAAGTTCATACGTATATGGCAATCCTGATTATTTACCGATTGATGAAAACCATAAATTAAAATCGTACAATCCATATAGCAACAGCAAAATATTGGCAGAAGGAATTTGTAGTTGTTTTGCCGATAACTACAGAATAAAAACATGTATTATTAGACCATTCAATGTTTACGGTGTAAATCAGCTTGAAGTATTTTTAATTCCTGAAATAATTAAAAAAGTTTATAATGATAAAATTATTGAAGTAATGGATTTAAAGCCTAAAAGAGATTTTGTCTTCGTCGATGATGTTGTTGATGCATTAATGCTTTCAGTTGATAAGGAAGGAATTTATAATGTCGGAAGCGGCTATTCTGTGAGTGTTGAAGAAATCATTAAAATAGTTTTAAAAGTTACGAGTATAAAAAAAGAATACTCGTCAAAAAATATTTCAAGAGAAAATGAAGTGTTTGATGTTATTGCTAATATTTCAAAAGCTAAGAAAGAACTTAATTGGCAGCCAAAAACAAGCATAGAAGAAGGGATAAAAAGGTGTGTTGATAATTTTATTATAAATAAATGATTAATAAGAAATCTAAAATAATCTTTGTAAAACCCTCTAATTCTTCATTTATTAATTTAGATGAAATAATCTTCAATAAGTATTTTGAAGTAATTCCATGTTTAATAAAATTAAAGAAAGATAAAATAAAAATTTTTATAGGTGCAATTAGCTTATTATTCTTTTTATTTTTTAAAACTCGAAAATCAAAATTGTTTATAACATGGTTTGCAGATTATCATGCAGCAATAATGGTCTTCATTGCAAAATTTTTTGGAAAAAAATCAATTGTTTTTATTGGTGGTCAGGAAGCAATATGTTATCCTGAATTAAAAAAAGGAGTTTATTTGAAAAAAACGAGGAGTGCATTTGTAAAATATGCTTTAAAAAATACCAACCTTATAATAGCAAATCATAGCTCTCTTATTTATCACGAGAATTCATTCTATAATCAAGAAAAACCACATATCGATGGTGTAAAACATTATATTCCTGACTTAAAGACGCCAATAAAAATAGTTTATAATGGAATAAACCCTGATAGAATTAAAAGAGATTACAATATTAGGAAAAGTGAAAATATAGTTTTGACTGTTGGAACAATGTTTCAAATAAATGATTTTTATAATAAGGGATTTGATTTATTTATCGATGTTGCCAGAAGAAATAAAAACATAACATTTGTTTTAATAAGTATAAAAGAACAATATAGAAATTGGTTAGAAGAAAATTATAAAGTTTCAGAAATATTAAATCTAAAGATCATTCCTTACTTTTGTCCAGATGAAACTTTAATGTATTATTATAATATTGCAAAAGTATATGTGCAAGTATCAATAACAGAAGGTATGCCTGTTTCATTAAATGAAGCGATGTTATGTGAATGTATTCCTGTTGGCTCAAATGTTAATGGAATCCCTGATGCAATTGGAAATACAGGAATTGTAATATGTGAAAGAAATGTTAATGAATTAGAAAAAGCTATATTAGAAGCATTGCAAATGAATTCAGGAGATTTATCTAGAAAATTTGTTTTAGATAATTTTAATATTGAAAAAAGAGAAGAAGAAATTTTAAAAATAACAGATGACATATTAAAATAAAAAAATAATAAATATATACAGAAGATGTCATCACCTCTTGTTTCCATAATAACTCCAACTTACAATCATTCAAAATATATTTCTGAATGTATAGAATCTGTTTTAGCGCAAACATATCTGTATTGGGAAATGATTGTTGTGAATGATGGAAGTACTGACAACACAACCGAAAAAGTTTTGGAATATACAAAAAAAGATGACAGAATTCGATTGATAAATCAGAAAAATATTGGCATTTTCAAATTACATGTAACATACAATAAAGCATTAAAAGAATCAAAAGGCGATTACATTGCTATACTTGAAGGTGATGATGTTTGGGAAAAGGATAAGTTAGAGAAACAGGTTGAAATTTTTGAAAATGACCCAAAAGTGATTTTAACATGGGGAAAAGCGTATTCAAAGAATGCTGACTTTTCACAAGTTCTTGGAGTGCATCCAAATATAATTAATAACGATTCATTTTTGTATAACAAACCAATCGGGACTTTTTTAAATTATTTACTTTTTGAAAATCCTATAGTAGCTTTAACTATTTGTGTAAAGAAAAGCAGTTTAATCGATATTGGAGGATTTTGTCAAGATTATGATATACCAACTGTAGATTTACCAACACTTTTACGACTTTCCCAAATTGGTGAATTTTATTTTGAAGATTCAATTTTAGGGATATGGAGAAATACTGCAAGTCAAGTTACCAAAAGTTTAACTGTTGAAATGACTAAAAGAAGAAAAGAGTTGGTGTTTTTTGTTTATGAAAATTTATCTCAGGAAATAAAGGATAATTTAAATGTTATACTCAAAGAAAACAGGTTTGCAAAAAATCAAGATTGAATGAGCTGAAAA
>DAOQAK010000059.1:0-17967 GCA_035353855.1 Bacteroidales bacterium
TGTTAAATGCCCTTAATCCTTCATTTGTATTAGACCTTACAGCAACTCCAAAAGACAATAGCAATATCATTAGTCTTGTTCCTGCAATAGAATTAAAGAAGGAACACATGGTTAAACTCCCTGTAATAGTTTATAACCATCACGACAAAACAGAAGTAATTAATAGTTCACTGCATTTGCAACATAAACTCGAATTGCTTGCAATTGAACAAACAAAAAATGGAGGTAAATATATTCGTCCTATTGTTTTGTTTCAGGCACAGCCACGCACAGGAGAGGATAACACAACTTTTGAAAAATTGAAAGAACAATTGCTAAAAGTTGGTATTCCTGAAGCACAGATAAAAATAAAAACAGCCGAAAAGGACGAACTCAAGGGGATTGATTTAAGTTCAGAAGATTGCCCTGTTCGTTACATCATTACAATTAATGCACTGAAAGAAGGCTGGGACTGCCCATTTGCATATATTCTCGCTTCATTAGCAGATAAATCATCAGCAGTTGATGTTGAACAAATTTTAGGTCGTGTACTTCGTCAGCCCTATGTAATGAAGCATTCCGCTCCATTACTCAATGTTTCTTATGTTCTTACAGCTTCTGCAAAATTCAATGACACTTTGCAAAACATTGTAAAAGGCTTGCAGACATCGGGTTTTAGCGAAAAAGATTATAGAGAAAAAGACATGATGCTCGAAGAAGAAAAGAAACAAGTTATTGAAAAACCATTGGAAACATTCTTATTCCCCGAACAACAGGAAATAAGTTTAAATGAAGCTGATGAAATTATACCGGAAAGAATATCTTTCAATCCTAATGTAAAAACCACTGAAGTGTCGAACATCGCTGTAGTTGCAGAAATTGAAAACATGGCTGAAACTCAGAACAGGGAAATGGAAGAAGTAATTGAAAAACAAAGTCAGCAACCGCTTGACGAAAATATATTTCAGGAAATGGGCGAAAAAGTAAAGCGTTACAGAATTGTAGATGTCAATAAAGAACTGGCATCAAAAATAAAACTGCCTCAATTCTTTTTAGAAGTGAAGCAAAGCGATATTTTCGATACAGATAAAATATTCCTTAATCAGGAATCTTTATTAAAAAATTTTAAGCTAAGTAATGAAGATTCAAAAATTGATTTCGACCAGATAACTTCTGATTTGTATAAAGTAGATATTGAACAAATCAAGAATGATGAATATGCTCCACGCTTTACAAAAATTGAAGACCAAGTAGTGAAAGACCCTGTTATTGATTACATACTTGCAAAACCAAAAGAAGGACAAATCAAAGATATTTCACACCAGCTTGTTCAGCTTGTAGGTGACATGTACCCTATTCCCGATCAGGAAATACGGGCTTATGTTGAACGTATCTTAAGCCAGTTGAATGCAGAACAATTGCAGGATATACTTGTAAGAAAATGGAGTTATTCAGATAAAATAAAAGCAAAGATTCGTCTACATGCAGATATTTATGCAGAAGGTCAGTTCAATGATTTAATAAAAATTCGCAAAGTTGTTGTTGAACCTACTTGGAATTTTCCTGAAATGATTGTTCCGGGACCGCTTGGTTCTTCAATAGGTCATTCACTTTACGAACGTGAAGGAATAATGAACAACTTTGAAACTACCGTAATTACTGACATCTCCAGTCTTCCTAACATTGCTTTTTGGCATCGTAATTTAGGCAGAGGAAAAGGATTTTCAATTAACGGTTTTAAATCCAATCATTACCCCGATTTTATTGTAGTCTCAAAATCTGGCAAAATCATTATCATAGAAACAAAAGGTGACGACCGTGATAATTCAGATAGTATGGCAAAATGCCGTCTCGGTAACAAATGGGCTGAATTAGCCGGAAAAGATTTTTCATACTTCATGCTCTTCGATAAAAAAGCTATTGACGGAGCTTATAATGTGGATAAGGCAAAAGAATTAATTAAACAATTATAATTCAAATCTAACAATTATGAAAAATTAGTTTATGGTTATGAATTTAAATTACCCGATTCAACTGAAATAACACCAAACACAATTGAAAAGAAAGGCAGAAAAGGGAAATCGTTTAAAAGAATACAGGATTTGGAATTATAAAAAGCGAGAAAAAATAGTTAACCAGAATTTTAATTTACTTCAGTAGAGAATGAAATAATTAAAATAAATTAATGCAATAACATGAGCCAAGATAAAGCAAAAACAATATTTGTAATTGATTTTAATTCTATCGAATCACATATTAAGTGGATAATTAGTAATCGAGTCCATAATCTTGATAGGCGGCAATTTCCATCCAAATTAGTTAAATTTGATTTTCAACGTTGTCGCAATTTAAAACCTTATCATATTGCACCTCTGGCATGTTTAATTCACGAATATCAAGCAAAAGGATATATAGTAAAACTTATAAATAGTCCTGATAATATAAAAGCATATCTTGAATCTTTCCATTTCAACCAATTTTGCAATAAAGAAAATATTAATAATTTTCCTGCCCCAACAGACCCTAAAACTCTACCACTATGGCGTATTGAAAAAACAGCAACAAGTGTTTACCCGGCACAAGCGCAAAAGTATTTTGAGAACAACCATTTTAATGGAAAAGACTTATTTGCTTTAAGTTTATCATTGGCAGAGTTAATGAATAATGTATTTGACCATTCCGAATCAAAAATTCCCGGTTATACATTTACACAGTTTAATTCAAGCCGAAATCAGATAATTACTTGTGTTTGCGATTTTGGAATAGGTATACCATATAAGGTTAACCATTACCTCAAACAAATAAATAAGCCAACTATAGATAATTTGGCAGCATTAATAAAATCATTCGAAATAAGCTTTTCAACCTTGTCAAGGCCACATAATAGGGGATTTGGGTGGGATAATATTTTTTCAAATGTAAAAGCATTAAAAAGTAAAATTCTCATTGTAAGCAATAATGCAATGTATTGGATATTGGATAATGGAAGTGAAAAAACATGTTTATTAAAAGGTAACTTTCCCGGCACTTCTGTCGTAATATACCTTGACAGTAGAAACCTTCCTCTAAAAGAAGAAGAATTAACCGATGAATTAAAGATTTTTTGATTATCTTTGCAGTCATCAAATATGAAAACAGAAAAAATAATAATTAAGGATATCACTTCAGGTACAACATCAAATATTGATGGATTAAACCTGAAAATAGCTATTATCTCTTCTTTAGATCGTACTGATAATATAATCTTATCATTTGAAGGTATTTCGGCATTGTCAAGTTCATTTCTAAATTCTTCTATTGGGGAAATAGTAGATCAGTATGGGTTTGATATACTAAAAGATAGAATAATAATTACTAATTATACATCCAGTATTGCTAATAATATTAAATGGTATATTAACAATTTAAGACATACTGAATATCATTAATTAATTTTAAAAAATATACTTTTTATTATCCGTGAAATATACGTATAAGAGCAGTATTCATAACTAAAACACTTTAATTTCCATTCCTTATTTGTTTAAATTTATTATTGTTCTAACAGCAATATTGTTTGAAATTATAATTTCTACTTCTCATTCTTCAAATTCCCAATTACTTAATTTACGTTAACAATTTTATAATGTACTGTTAAAAATATTGTTTGTAAATTTGAGGAAATAATAACAAGCTAACGCGTTAGTAATTTACTGCAAACTCGTTTAGCCGAATTATAATAACAGATTGATTTAGTAAAACAGGTGGGATGATAAAAAAAATACTTTTTGCTTTATTACCATTTCTTCTTTTAACTACTGTAATACCCGCACAGGATCTGGCAAACATAAAAAATGAAAAGCCAATCCATATCAGTGGAAGTATCGGGGCAAACTACACAGCAACCATAACCAACGACAGCAACCGTGTGCCTATGCCCGGTTTCTGGAATGCCAATGCCAATGTGAATATCAGCATTTATGGTATTTCAATTCCCCTGCTTGCAGTAGTAACCAATGGAAGCATCGATTTCAAGAACAGTTTCAGCCAGTTTGGCTTAAGTCCGAAATATAAGAACCTTACCATTCATGCAGGTTACAGGCAATATACCTATTCGCCTTCAACCGTTTCGGGACAAACATTCTTTGGCGGCGGTTTTGATTATCGTCCTAAGAAATTACGTCTTGGCTTTTTCATAGGCAGGCTGCACAAAGCACGGATGGTCGACACTTCGCTGTATTCGCAAACCATTCCGGGTTCGTATCCGTTAAATGTTTCATCAGTCAACGGAACAAATTATTATTCGCAGGCAGGAAGTTTTTCACGTTGGGGATGGGGCGCAAAATTTGGATTGGGTAAAGAAACCAACTTTGTTGATTTCATTTTATTCAAAGCACACGACCGCGAAAATAGTATTAACGATACGTTCTCGTTAAAAAAAATATTACCTGAACGCAATTTTGTATTGGGATTGAACACGGTTCAAAAAATAGGCAAACACATCAATGTTAGTGGTGATGCGGCAGTAAGTGCATATACCTATAATTCCTATGCCGACTCTATTCCTTTTAATGATGATCTGCCCGTATTAAATTTGCTTCAGAAATTGTTCCGTTATAATTTAACAACACAACTGCAATGGGCCGGCAATGTTAATGTGGGGTACACAGCAAAGAATTTTACATTGCAAACACAGTACAAGCATATTGAACCTTATTATAAAAGCATGGGAAATGTTTCTACATACAGCGATGTGGAATTGTTTTCAATACGACCATCGTGGAGTTTTTTTAAAAAGAAACTCAAGTTCACCAACATGTTTCAAACCCAGCACGACAACTTAAATCACTATAAACAACTAACCACAAAACGTATAATACTGAATTCGTCCATATCGGTGAACCCTTCAACCAAATGGGGCTTCGATGTAAGCTATAATAATTTCGGCATGAAGCAGGAGAAGATAAATGCGTTGGTTCCCGATTCCATCAGTGTTTCGCAGAAAAGCAACACTTACACTTTTGTGCCAAGATATATTTTCATGACCTCGAAACACACCGATGTTGTTTCGCTGGTTACCAGTATTACCAATGTAAAGAATGAAGGACAGAAAAATAATTCGGGCGACCTGAACAATTTCTACGCTACCCTTAACAACACGCTTGCCATAAGCAAAAGCGGATGGAGCATCACATCAGGGCTTAATTACAATACTGCCAAAACCCTTTCACACACCATGAATAGCTTTGGTATTATTGCCGGTGCAAGTAAAAGTCTTATAAAAAATACGCTTGCTATCACCAACAACAACACATTGCTGTGGAACAGCATCGATTCGAATCCTAACGGGAATACCGTATCGTTAGACCTTACCGTGAATTATATTTTATTAAAAAAGCATAACATCGGTTTCGGATATAATTATGTTTATTCGCCTGCAAACGGCATTTATAATATTAACGACTACAGCCAGTCGAGACTGATGTTCTCGTATCAATATATTTTTAAACAGTAAATAATTTTTCAGACATGAAAACGATAAAATTTAAGATCTTCCGTTTTTTAGCTGCTCTGATTTTAATATCAGCTTCAACATCTTTATTTGCACAGGTTACAATAAACCTGAACGTACTGCCACCCTACTCTCCTTTCTTCAAGGATTATTCAGGGCTTACAAGCAACCAGGTTATTGTTACGCTTACCAGCACACAAAACCTGAAAGTGTATATGACCGCAACTATCAGGAAAGATGACAACTCGGTGAGTATTGAAGTTAAAGAAAGCTATCGGCCTGTAACTCCAATAAACTTGATTGCCAACATTCCGCAAACCTTTACCGGCGCGGCTTTACGCAACATCTACGGTGGAAGCTCGGAGAACGATCTGATAATTTCAGGAATCACTTACAACCAGATAATGTACAACCAGGCATTGCCCGAAGGCAATTATAATTTTTGCATACAGGTTAGAGATTATACTACTGGCGCTATCATTTCGGAAGATTGCCAGAATTTAAACATCATGTATTTAGAGCCTCCTCAGATCATCAACCCGCAGGATTTAAGCAGTGTTGATGCCACCATTCCACAGTTCTTATTAACATCGTGGACACCGGTAAGCGGCGGTCTGACCGATATCAGGTATCGTCTACGTATTGTAAAATTAATTCCTCCCGGTGTTTCACCAAGCGATGCTTTAGCTAATGCCACACAGGTTGTGATTGACCGCTCGAATTTGATAACCACAACATTCCCGCTGGATGTTGCAAGCGGAATAAAACTGGACACCGGATGTTCTTATGCCATGCAGGTTACAGCGTCTTCAACGCAGGGATATTTTAAGAATAACGGGAAAAGCGAACCGGTTTCTTTTTTCTATAAAGGCAATAATTTCAATGCTAACGGGAAATACACTTTAAATTTCATCAACCCGAATACCAAGAAAAATTATGTTGAAGTTAATAACGAAACCAGCGCATTGTTGAATTGGAACTGGTTTGATGCAAGCTACAACCAGGATACGCTTCACATAAACGATTCGCTTTACCAGAAACTGGGAGTTACACGATACCAGATAACCATTACCAATTCAAAAAAAATAATTAAGAAATATCAGAAAAAAGTTGAGTTCACAAAAAACATCACTGAAATAAATGATATAAGCCACCGACTGATAAGTTATCTCAGCCTGCCTATGAAATCAGCCGATAGCCTTGGCTTTGTTGATTCGTGCTGGTACCAGGCAGAAGTTAAAGCATACGATGCCTATTCGCAATTTATAAATTCGGCAACAAGTGTTGATTTTCAATACAGGAAAATAAAAGATGAAGAACCATCGCTGCAGATACCCGTCAGCGCTGTTATCAAATACATATTCAAAGACAGTCTTGGAACATTATTCAATGCCACCAACACACCTTTTGAAGTAAGTGTACTGAAAAAATCGAACACGGTTTCGGCTACTGTTCCGCCTATCACTTACAATGGTGTGAACTACAAAAAGATTGCATACACCACCGGAACTACCGATAACTATGGTGTTTTCCATACACAGGTTTCGGTTCCCATAAAATATCTGATTGGCGATAGTTTGTATTTCAGAATACTCATGCCCGACAAATATTACATCGACAAGAACTTTTCAATGATAAGCATACCGGCTGTTAACAAAGATACCAGCGTTGTATTCGGTCAGCAGGTTGCGCTTACCTATGCCTATTCATTAAAGCTGTATGTAAAGAAAGCTTTCACTTCGTACCTCCTTCAGGAGAAGAACGGCAAGCTTGAAATATCGCTGCAGGACAGTATTTACAATCCTTTGCTGAGTGGCTATCAGTATAACACTTTTAATGAAGGAATGATATACGCTGTTGAGAACAAAAAAATAGCAGAAGGAATCACCATTGTTCTTTACAGGAAAAACAAAAAGAATTACATTCCGCCTGTTGAAGGAAATATAACCGACTACAGCAAAACATCAGGGTTTACCGAAGTTGCAAGAGGTGTTACCGTGAAAGAGAACGACACAACAACTTATGTAAAGTTTGAACGCTTGCTGGCTTCCATATTCAGTGGTGATGAATATTACCTGATGGCGTTGAACATCAATAATACCATCGGCGGGAATAATGTGTCAACTCCGAACTCTAACTTTAATGTGAATACCAACGTGAACCTGCAGAATGTGAATACAGGCGTCAATCAAACCAATAATACTACAGTTGTAAACAATAATTTTCAGAATGTGAACACCAATGCTTACAATGCATACTCGGATTATATCAGCACTAACTACATCAACAGCCACGACTGGTCGGTGAACCCATACCTGAACTTTGCATTTAATGACGATGGATTTGTTGCAGAGGAAATGCCTTTGAAAGTTGAGTTGCCGAAGAACATTGATAAAGATGATTCTCTTTATCGTAAGGTTACTGCTACGTATGATATTGTTTCAACAAAACCCCCGACATCACTGGTGAAAGGAAGAATATTATATCATTGGAAAAGCGATAAAGGCGACCAGATGCGACCACTTGCTCATGCTAAATTCAAAGTGGTTATTGATTACCTTGTTGACGGCAGGCCTATAGGAGCCATTACAACATTTAGTCAGACAAGCGGTGGTTATCATATAGGTGAAAAGTTCTTTGTTCCCGAAGGACAAGACCAATATTCTGATGGAATAAAACTGCTCGATCATTACGCAACAATGGCTGTTGGTGAAACCGACGACCAGGGGAATTTTGTTGTGGATGTGGTGAACATCAATAAAAAAGGCTCGCTCGGACAAGGCTACATTGTTGATAAAGGATGGACATGGAATAACCCCAATCCTACCACCACTCCTGATTACGGCATTGACGGATTAACCGACCCCGTTATCAATCCTGACCCGGGTTATGATAATTTCGGATATTCAGGATTGTTCGGATTGGAAGTTGGCGGAATGCAGAATTCAAGCGTTCAGAATTCAATCAACTCAAGCGGTGTGAGCTATAACAACATGACAAATACTTATAATGTAGGCTTTGGTGGCAGCGGATTCAACCAGGGTGGATTGAATAATCAATTCCAGGGACACGGGCCAAGCAACTCGTATAAGTTGATGATAGAAACTCCGGCGGGTGGTGATGAACTTGTAACATTTGAAAGAGTATATCGAATTGTACCAGATAATGATTACATCTATCCTACCAAAGAAACATTTGCTGTTGATGCATTCAAAACACTTAGCATCGCGAATCCTTTAAAAAGTTATGTAAAAGAAGTAAGCGTTATTGTAAAAACCAAGGACACAAAAAATAATAATCTCAATCAAATGATGATTACAGTTTTCCGAAGCCTTAATGATAAAACTGCCGACCTTCCTTTAGGCGAAGGCGATGGCAAATACAAGGTTTCTGAACTTATCAGTCCGCAATACCACACCTGGGGCGAGAGCTATGATAAATCACATGCTGCAAATCTTCAGACAGGATTCAATGTATTTACACAACAATACGAACATCTTTGGCCTGCTGCCCAAAATTTACAGGACGGTTCTGCTTTGTTCACCACACTGCTTGCAGGTTTTGAAGATTATTATATTGAAGCATGCAGCGATCCGTTAGGACAAAAAACTTACCAGGCAACATTCGCATCAATCAATACAAATGTTGATGATTTAGGAGAACCTGAATATTTCCTTGGCGAAAAATCGCCCGACCCTATTGTTATCACTATGACACTGCAACCTCTTCCCAGCCGTGCATTCATCAGGGTACTTGATAATGCCTCGAAGAACAGCATTCCCGGAAGTAAAGGCGGAAGAGTAATGATAAACAAATCATATCCCACATACGTTGATAAAGATGGTTATGTTGAATTCCTCGCAAATAAATATCCGCTGAATGCATTTACAAAATCTTCAGGAACATCGCAGGTTTCATTTGATGCTACTGCCAACGGGTATAAAAGCACAATGTATTTAAGTTTCTGGACTTCGATTGCCAACAGTACAAAATTCACTTACAATCCAACAGGCGACCAGTTCTTCTATAATTTCCTTCTCGACCCGTCAGGAAAAATCAAAGGACATATTGTAAACCTTGATGATAAAAATAAAAAAGGAGTTCCTTCCTATATAAAGGTCGACCAGGGTTCGGTAGTTGAAACCGATGCCAATGGTTATTTCTCAAACCTGCCTGTACCGGGAATCATCGGAACAAAAGTTTTCATTATTCCGAAAGATGTGGCATTCTTCGATTCAACCTATACAATCACTGCTGCCGATACTTTAAAATCAATTATCGATTTAAAAGATTTTGGTTTGTATCGCCGTAAACATCGGATTCATTTTGTTATTTTAGATAAGAATTATTCATGGCCTACCGCAATCCCAAATTCTACGGTACAATTAGGCGACACCATCAAAAAAGCAAATAGTGTTGGAGGTGTTGATTATATTTTTGAAAATGTTTCTGTGAACAACTTCACATTCATTATTCGCGGACCAGAAGGAAAAAGTTTTATCCCGCAAACACTTAACTTAATCAATACCGAAAGTAAAAATACAATTACTGTACCTGTGAAACTTGAGACAGGAAGCGAAGTTCACGGCATTGTAAAACTTGACGGCAAGCCTGTGAAACATGCAAAAGTTTATATCGATGTATCGCAACAACAATCGGGATATGGTTATTTTTATAATCCGTATGCTTCAAGCAGCACAACATTAACTAACGATGCAAATCTTGTTATTGCATATACCGATGCTTCGGGAAATTACAGTCTGAAAGGTGTTCCGGTTAATAACCAGAAAATTTATCTTCATGCAACTCTCGACACCTGCTTCACTGTTAACGGCGATATACAACCTGCCGACATAAAAAATAATACGGCAACATGTAATCTTACACTCTCCAGTTTCAAAGCAATGTTTGTAAATAACATTTATGGATTTCCTTTAACTGTTGAAAAAATTACACCTCTGAATGCGGATAGCAGTTTGGCTAAAGTTACCGGTATTGTTCACTGGTCGAAAGCCATCAGTAATTTCGCACTCGAAGAAGGAAACCAGGTAATGCGTATTGAAGATGTAACTTTTAAATCATCTGTTGTAAATAGTAAAAAAGTTGGCGTTGCACAGGATGCATCGGTAACTATTAAAGGAATAACAAGCCTTAAATTCCGATACCTGAATAAATACAATGTAAAATTAACATCCGCAAGTTCGGTAATAGGATATTATCTGAGACCACCCGATCCACTTGAATTATCTAAAGAAAATGATATCGGTGTGATAAAAGGAAAAATAAATATTGTTGATAATTCATTTAATTTCCCCAGCACATACCTGAACTTTTCAAGTGCAAAAGATAATTTTTATTTAGTTGAAAAAACAAGCAATAATACCATTAACAATAATATCAGCGCCGTTACCAGCGCGTTATCTGAATCAACAACAAATAATAATTATTATACAAATAATACACTTTATTATCTTGCCATTCAAAACCAGGTGAACATATACAATGCTCAACCGAAAAAATTATATTACCTGGCAAATGATAAAGGCGATTCCATAAAATTCAAACTGATAGGGTTCACAGCAAGTGCTGACCCGCAAAAGAGTTTTATTGATGAGAATGGAAAAATACATTTGAATGTGAATTTAAATTGTCATATTACAAATGCACAACCGGCAAATTTCAAATTGAATATTGATGATATGGTTCTTGATGAAAATAAAGTTTACCCGGCATCAAGCGTTTCGCCAATAAAACTGGCATTGGAGAACTGGACACTGAATGTAAAGAACTGGGATTTCAGTACGGAAGAAGGCGGTATTGTGAGCAACCATTGCATGATCAATACCAAAGCCGTTGATATTCCTTTTACAAAATTTGTTTTGCGAAATGATTTATTCCTGATGAGCGATTTCCAATTGTATAATTTACAAATGGCCGGAGGAAGTATTCCACTTCAGGTTATTGACACTACTCATGCCGGATTAGTTTTCGATAACAAGACCGGTACCGATATGAAACCGCACTGGCGTTTTTGCATTAGCGGAAATCCAGCAGCAGTTCTACCAGACCTTGTAGGACTGACACAGTTAAATGGATCGAGTGCAAAAATAAAATTAAACTATATTCAGATTCTTAGTAATAATGAATCGGTATTCCAGTTGCAGCAGCAGTCAACACCTTTAATAATAAATAAAAATAAGTTGACAGTATATTCACCGGAATCAATTTATAACGGACCTGATTATATTTCCATTTCGGGAGCTTTCAACGTAGGTGCTCCGCGAATGGGCGACCTTCGTTTATCGCTGGAATACAAAAATCCGAATTCACAGAAAATTAAAACTGTTCAGGCTGATTTTGAAGGACAGGGTTTTGTTCATTTTGTTGCAAGAGACCCCGGGAACAATGTTCCTAACATTACCATCACTGATAAAATAGTTACCATTCTTGGCAATGTTGTTGAAAAGCCAACAAAAACTTTCAATGAAATTCCTTCTACATTTTATGCTGTTGATGGCGGCTCTTCATTCTATACAGGTGGCAATCCTATTTATAAAGTTGAGATGGATAAAGATTTTGTTACACAACTTACCAGTGAAGGCAATGGCACAAGCAACACCGGTTCAAGTTTGAAAATTGCCCAGGGTGGAATGTCAGTTAAAAATAATGATTGGTCAATCCTTACTTACGAAGGCGATATGAGCAGCAACACGCCTGAAAAAAATACCAAACCATCTTATACTAAATTTGCTGTAATGGGCGACATCAGCGCAAGTTCAGATAAACTTGAAGTTGATCAGGCCACACCATTCGGTGATTTGAAAATGATTTTCGATTTTCCAAAGAAACGATTGATTGGAAAACTTACAGCTAAAGATGTTAAGTTTGGAACGAATACCATTTCAGGTACAATTGAAACCTTATTCGACCCCGATGGATTCTATATTGCAGGAGGAGTAAAAGCTGATATAAAACTTCCGAATCCTTATATCGATGGTACATACAACTTAGGTTTCATGATTGGCAAATACACGATAACCGATGAATTGTGGGGTGTTGTTAACTCGTATAAAAACCCGGAAGTTATTGATAAATGTTATCGCACCAAGACTGCCGAAAATCAGCTTTCAGGATTATATTTTACTATCGACAGAGTAATTGTTGATGAAAGCATCGACTTTGATTTCATCCTTGCATCGGGCTATGTACAGGCAACAGCAATAATCGGCGCTGATATGTGGGCTAATTTTAAACCGGGCGATATCTCAATAGGCATGAATGGTTATGCTTATGCTCATGTTGCCGCAGGTTTAAGTTGTATTACCGGAACCAGCATCAGTGGCTCGCTTGATGCAAAAGCATTGATCACTTTCGCTTATGAAGGAGGACAGTTCAATGCTAAAACAAGCATGAATCTTGGCTTCAATGCAAGCATATCACAAAGCCTTGTATTGACAACCATTTCAAAAGATATTTCAATTGATTGCAAAGCTTCGGCAGGAACCGATGGGTATAGTTTTAGTCTTGGTTCATGCGATGAAACTGAGGATTGTGAATAAGAATTTAGAATATAGAATGCAGAGTTTAGAGTTAAAAATTAGTTTATAGTATTTGTAATAAATAAAAAACAGTCATGATAAAAAGAATATTTTTTCTCTTATTCTTGTTAGCGGCAACAGGCGTTACTGCTCAAAATTTTTCAAGCAAAGCATATAAAACAGGAATCTATATCTATTGTGGTAATGAACTACCCAGGCATTTTTCATATATCATCGAAAGAAAAAAAGATAATACCAATGAATGGAATCCTGTTGCAGAACTTCATGCTCCGAAGAATGAGGCAGAATGCGAAGCTACATTGCTTCGTTTACCGGGTTCACTGGCATCACTCACTAACATTGATGAATCGCTTACAAAAAAAATATGGCAGTTTGCTCAGAAAGCAATCACACTCGATTCGTTGTATTCATATGCTTTCGACCCGCGCTACCAGTCGGTTGCAGGTTGTGCATGGTTTGATGATGGCATCACAAAACAAGGAGAATATCAGTATCGTATTTACAAATTACCAAAAAGCGGGGAAAGAACTTTACTGAACGAAATAAAGATAACATTCCCGGGAAGCCCGTTTGGCGGCACTTTGAAAGCAACCAGCTTTAAACTGAACGAAACAAATATTAATATCAGCTTTCGTTTAAGTGACTCTGTGAATACAGCCGGAATAAAATTATTCCGCAGCTTGTTCAAACAAAATAAATTCTCTGAAATACCGGCTAAAGTAATTTTTACAAAAGAAAAAGGAAAAATTGTAGCGTTCGTTACCGATGCATCTGTAGCAACAGGTGTAACATACAGCTATCTCGCAACACCTTACGATGCTTTAGGAAATATGGGCACGCCAACAAAAGACACATTGAATATTTACAACCTTTCAAAACCTTCTGAAATAGGAATAGTTGAAAAATTTGACGCTGAACCTAATGTTGAGAAACGTGGTGTTGACCTTACATGGAAATTAAAAAATTCTCTTTATGTTACATCTGTCGATATTTACCGCTCGGCAACCTATGATGGAAGTTATGTTAAAATAGCAAGCGTATCGCCAAAAGAAACAACCTACTTCGACGATAACAAAATAAAACCCGCAACAGCTTATTATTACTACATTCTCATCAATACAGGTTATGGGAATAGTTTGCCAAGTGCAAGAGTTCCTGTGATTTTAAAAGGCAACAAACAAAATCTTTTACCTCCGCAAAACCTTACCATCTCACGTAACGGAAGAATAGTTACACTTAAATTCCAGCGACTGGGAAAAGAAATTCACGGATATTATGTTTACCGCGCAAACGGTTATATTGCCGATTTGGTGCAATTACCAAGGATGTTGCTAAGTAAAGATTCTCTTCTGACATATAACGACACGTTACCATTATCTGCCAATCCTGAAGTTTACAGTTATGCCGTTGCATCGGTAAATACATCATATAATATCAGTCCGCTTACCGAAAGAGTCAGCGTGCAGTTTAGCGGTGGAATGCTGCCTGTTCCTTCAAAAGTAAATGCAATGATTTTAAATAAATCTGTATTCATCACATGGGATAATGTATCGGAACAAAATGCAGCAGTGTCTGCTTATTATATTTTCAGAAGCACAGTTGATGCAGATAATAAAGAAACAAATTTAAAACGGATAGCTGTAAACACATTCGAACAAAATAATTATACCGATTCAAATATTGTTGAAGGCGCTCATTACCGTTACAGCATTCAATGTATAGGTATTGACAGTTCTGATGTAGGAAGTATAAGTTCAGCAACAGGAATTGAAATTCCCGAACAACTACCTATACAACCCGGAAGTGTTTCTGCTTATGGCACCGATAAAAAAATTGTGATACATTGGGATATTCCTAACGATAACAATATTGCCGGATACCGCATTTACCGAGCTGTCGCAAATAAACAAGCAACATTACTCAAAGAGTTTACAGCAGATGTTAATCAATATGAAGACACATCGGTTAATGCTAATGAAGAATATTTTTATTACCTGAAATCATTTAATAAAGCCGGTAAAGAAAGTAAGCCCACTGATGAAGTAAACGCTAAAGCGAAATAGTTTATACATCAAATATACTTCTTCCTCAAAACCTTTGGGGCTGTACAATTAAAAAAACCAATAAAAAAAACCCTCCTATTCAGAGGGTTTTTTTTATTGAATCACACAAAACCACTACCTGTTAATGATGAGTTTTTGTGTCTTTACCTCATCATTAGTACGAAGCATAAGAATATAAACGCCTTGTAAAATGGCATCTCCGGCTTTGAAAGTATACTTAAATTTCCTGAAGGCCATTACGCATTGATAAAAGTTAGAATATTCAATTGAGCGAGGGCCCGGCAAATCAGCGAGGTCTGTGCTAGGGTGAATGCTATAATGCTTTAAATTCTTACAAAGTTCCGATCTTTCGGAATGCCTTTGTCTATAATTTTGCATTATAGCAGAGCGCGCTGAAGTTCTGATTTGCCAGATTCCCTGCCTTGCTCGCCTCGCAGCGAAGCGGGCCGGCAGGTTTGATTCTTTCTGATCATGCAGAAAGAATGGAAAAATAAAAAAATTTCTCAAAACATTAGACAAGAAGTTATACCAAATTCTTAATTCAAAATAGGCCAAAGGCTTTTTGAATTTTAGAATGGTTAATGCCGATCGACAATATATTTAGTCTGATTTTTTTTCGACTATTATATATTGCGTATCGGTATTACAACACCTCAAAATAAGATTTGACCGAAAAAAGACAGGAATACTTTGCTTTCAAAAAAATTACTATCCTACCTGTGTGAATATTTTAAAGAATATGCTCCAAAGGTGTGGCTGTTTGAAGGACAAGATGGCGGGCGATACTCTGAAAGCAGTATAAATTCTATTTTTCATGAAGCATGCAGGAAGGCAGGGATAAATAAAAAAGCAACAGTACATACGTTGCGGCATAGTTTTGCAACACATTTGCTTGAAAGAGGCACTGACCTAAGGTATATACAGACATTGCTGGGACATTCGTCAAGCAAGACAACAGAGATATACACACATATTACAAAGAAAGGAATGGAGCAACTGGAGAGCCCATTAGATAATTTAGATTTATAAAACTTTATTTAATTATTTACCAACCATTTAAAATTGGAAAAATGAATTGCTACAACTTAAAAAGAAAAACTAAAATTTAAAATTGAATAAATGTTTAAAAAACCTGGTGAATAATTATTATTTTTACGAATGAATAGAAAATTTAAATAATTAAAAACAAGTGTGCTGCAAAGACAAAACAGTATTGCTACACCTTAATTTTATAAAGTAGATATTGCGTCAATACAGCAGCACAGACGTTAGGTGCAAATATCATTAATGTTTTTTACTTATAGACAAACAAAGACAAGTTCAAGTTAACGTAGACAAGTACTGGCAAACAAAGACAAGCGTAAGCAAACAGACAAAGACAAACAATTGACAAGCACGGACAAGCATTGACAAATTTTGATAATCATGGACAAGTTCAGACAAATTCGGATTTTTTTAGTATCTGCACCTAACGTGTGTCTGCTTTAACCGCAAGGGATTTGCATGTTTGACAAGAACGTAATAACTTTGACAGCATAAAGCACATAGACACGAGAGGGTAGACGTGCGGCATAAAGCAGCCACGGGCTCGTTAGCGTTCATTGTAGAAAGACACCAAAACAACATTGATACATTATCAAAATAGACAAGGTATAAAGTTTAAATCAATATAAAATAGATAAAATGCATCATAAACGATTAAAATTATGTGTAGTACTCTTGTTAGGATTCGGGCTGATAGGAATACAAGCACAAGAAAGCATTAACACCATTGGCGGAAATGCATTCGGTAGCGGAGGTTCGGTGAGCTATTCCATTGGACAGGTTGTTTACACCTCCAACACCGGAATAAATGGTTCTGTGGCACAAGGCATACAACAACCCTATGAAATTTCGGTAGTAACAACTATTGAAGAAGCCAACAGCATGACGCTATCGGTTACGGCTTATCCTAACCCTACTGCCGATTTTTTACAGTTAAAAGTGGAAACTGAAAAGTTAAAAGACTTGTCATTTCAACTGTTTGACATGAACGGAAAACTTTTGCAAAACGAAAAAATTACAGGCGACCAAACAAGCATTGTTATGAGTAATCTTGAACCTGCAACGTATTTTGTAAAAGTAATTCAGGAAAACAAAGAAGTAAAAACGTTTAAAATTATTAAAAACTAACAGATATGAAAAGAATATTTATAATTTTAATAGCCGTATTAGTAACGGCAAGCATGTTTGCTCAATCACCTGAAAAAATGAGCTATCAGGCAGTAATTCGTGATGCGACTAACAATCTTGTAACAAGCCATGCTATTGGTATGCGTGTAAGCATTTTGCAGTCTTCAGTAACAGGGACAGAAGTATATAAAGAAATATATAACCCTAACCCACAAACGAATGCTAATGGATTAGTAACAATAGAGATTGGTAGCGGAATTCCTTTAACAGGAGTATTTGCAAATATTAATTGGAAAAGCGGACCTTATTTTATTAAAACTGAAACCGACCCAAGCGGTGGTACGAATTATACCATTACCGGCACAAGCCAGTTATTAAGCGTTCCTTATGCCCTTCATGCAAAAACGGCTGAAAGTGTTTCAGGAACAATAACAGAAACCGACCCGGTATTTACAGCTTGGGATAAATCAACAGGCATTTCAATAACCGAAAGTCAGATTTCAGATTTAGACCATTTTACCACAGCCGATGAGACTGACCCTGTTTACGTAGCATCAGTAGCAAGTGGCATTACAGCAACCGATACTACTAGTTGGAACAATAAATTAGACAGCGAAACCGACCCTGTATTCACAGCTTGGGATAAAACAACAGGCATTTCAATAACCGAAAGTCAGATTTCAGATTTAGACCATTTTACCAC
>DAOQAK010000059.1:18067-23078 GCA_035353855.1 Bacteroidales bacterium
AGCCGATGAGACTGACCCTGTTTACGTAGCATCAGTAGCGAGTGGCATTACCGCAACAGATACTACTAACTGGAACAATAAATTGAATGCCGAAGTTGATGGTTCTGTTACTAATGAACTACAAGCATTGAGCATTAGCAACGACACCATTTATCTGAGCAATGGTAATTTTGTGAAACTTCCTACAACAAGCGAAACTGACCCTTTATTTGTTACATCGGTTGCAAGTAGTATTGCAACAACAGATACTGCAAGATGGAACAACAAACAAAATCAATTGACTTCAGGAACAGGAATTAGCATTATAAACAATATAATAAGTGCTGTCGCTGGTGGAACGCATTATTTAGGTGAAGAATATTTAGATGGTATAATATTTTATCTTTATATTGGAAATGACGGATTACAACACGGCTTAGTTGTTTCTAAAGTTGAAAGTACCGGTAATTGGGGAGATGAAATAACCGTAGTAGGTGCAGACAGAACAGAAGATGGTTTATATAATACTAATATGATGTCTGCTAGTAGTACAGCAAAAATATGGGTTCAGAGTTTAGGAACAGACTGGTATCTTCCTTCACAGGATGAATTTAGTTTGCTTTGGCATAATCGTTTTCATGTAAACAAAACAGCCAGAACTATTGGCTCAGCTATAATAACAAATGGACAGTCATATTGGACTAGTACAGAGTATGATGTAAGTCATGCGTTTTACTATGCTGTAGCATACGGTTGGACGGATTATAGTTATTACAGTAAGTCGAATAATTGCAGAATCAGAGCTATTCGTTCATTTTAACACTAAATATTTTGAATAAAAGAAATGAACAACGAAACGCTAACAAAGTGTATATGCCATAAGAGTTTGAGGGG
Source organism: Bacteroidales bacterium (assembly GCA_035353855.1). Taxonomy (NCBI): domain Bacteria; kingdom Pseudomonadati; phylum Bacteroidota; class Bacteroidia; order Bacteroidales; species Bacteroidales bacterium. The sequence continues at coordinate 18,941 of DAOQAK010000059.1, forward strand.
GGGTATCCAAACATTGTAGCCCGCTCCAATTTTCGTATTGATGGACAGGTAACTGCTCCGCAATCTCTTACGGCACATACACTCAAACGTTATGCACAAGCTTAAAAAAGACACAGCATATGAAAAGACTTAACATTTTAATTTTGACAATTTTGTTTATCACATCTTGTCAATCAGGAGATACTGAACGATTGGTAACAATTGATAATAAATACTCTATTTCGTTACCTTCCTTTTTAGTTAAAGCAAGCACGACTTTAAATTCAGATGCTTCTTTACAGTATCTGCACACTTGGAAAGAATTTTATGTTATAGTTATTGACGAATCAAAATCAGAAATGCAAAAGGCATTGACTGACAATAATCTTACAGATAAATATTCAAATGATATAAAAGGATATTCCGAGTTACTTTTAGACGGTTTTGAGCAGTCAATTTCAATATCTCACAAATCGGATATGGTAGACACTTTAATTAATAATTTGCCAGCGAGAGTTTTAACAATTAATGGACGAGCTGAAGGGATAGATGCTTTTTATTCATTAGCATTTATCGAAGGTAAAGAAAGATATTATCAAATTATGACTTGGACTTTATCAAATAAAGAATATGAATACAAAGACAAAATGAGTAAAATACTGTATTCACTTAAAGAACTTTAAATCAAATATAAAATGTTTGAAAACTCTTGGAATAATATAATAGATTGGTTTCGTGACAGAAGCGAAAGAGCAAAACTTGTAAGAAGTTTTAATGAATCAGCAAAAAATTCTTTTGTTTCAGGTATTGCCCCAACACTTTTAAAAGCAAGCATTTCTAAAGGAGAAAGCTCATACAAACACCAGTTTTCAAATTGGTTAAATTCAGGTTATAGAATTCAGGCATTCACTGGTCGGGTTTTAACCAAAGATGAACTAATTTATATTGGCAAGGTCATTCTCGCCGATAGTGTTTTGGTTCGTAAACTTATTGTACTTGGTTTTGATACATTAGAAATACACGGAGACGCTGGAACATACGGTTGTAGATGGCAACTTAAAGATTATATACCACTACCAAAATTTAATGAAAATGAATGACACAATAATTCAAGACAGCATTAAAGTAGCAAGTAAAGCTATTTTAAAAATTTCAGAAACAAATGAATCTACAAATTTATGGATGTGGATTGCATTAGCGGAATTTGGAATAATTGTCTATTTCATATTAAAGGGAAAATTCAAATCTAAAGTTTCAGCTAAACAGCAGTTTAAATCTGAATCCATGAAACAAGAAATTGACTTTAATAATATTATAAATAGTTCATTTAATTCAGTAAAACTTTACGATGAATTAAAAGTTAAATGTCATCCAGACCGCTTTCCAATGGATAAAGAGAAGAACTTAATAGCAGAAAGTATTTTTCAGCAAATAACAAAAAACAAAACAGATGTCAAGCGTTTGCTTGAATTAAAAGAAGAAGCAATTCAGAAACTTAATATAAACTTTTAAATCTTAAAACTATGCAAATCGTAATTTGGCTAATTGTTTCAGCATTAGTTGCGTTGTTAGGTAGCAATCGCAAAATTGGATATGGTTGGAGCTTACTACTATGTCTTTTTCTTTCACCAATTATCGGATTAATAATAATTCTCTTTTCAAAGAAAGTTGATAGTGTAGAATTCGTTGATGTAAAAAAGGAAAATGAACAAAACTAAAATCTTATGAAAACAACAGGAATAATTTTACTTGTAATTGGTTGTTTATCGACACTTGGTGGGATAATTGGTACAATTGGAGGTCGAGAACCAAATTTTGCTGGCTTAACTTTTGTCGTCATTGGTGGATTTTTAATGTACAGAGCAAACCAAAAAAAGGAAGAGGCAGAAAAGAAAAAACAATGGGAAGAAGGTAACTCAAACAAAGATTAACAAAAGCCAGTGCATAACAACGGGTATAAAATATAGCGGTTTCAGTGGGTTTTCGAGCGTTTCGTCCCGCATCATGTTTTGTATCGTGGGATACAGACGCATCTCCGCAATCCGCTACATTTCATACCCGCGACCGTTATAGCCAATGCAAAAATTTAATTTAATGATAAATAAATATCTTCTTTCAGACAATGACAAATCAGTTGACAGACTTACGCAACCTGACTTGACTGCATTTCATAGACAAGACAGTTACAGACTGACTTCGACTGACAAGAAAAAAAATATTTATTTCCCCCGCTTCGCATTTTTAAAAATTTCAAAAAGTGTTGCAGCACATTTGCATGTTGCCGCCTTCGGCGGCTGGGCTTCGCCCACCACATGCAAAAGAGCTGCACTATTAATTACAAGAAAATGACAGACCAAACAACAGATAAATTTTTTGATCCAAAACGTATCAAAAATAATTTAATTACAGCATCTCTTTTTCTATCCTATTATGAAATTCTTTCAAATATTATAATTGAAAAAATCTGTAATTTTTATAATATTGAACGTAATAAGAATGGTAAACAAATTTGTTCAAGAGAATATAAAGAAGATATTATAAACCGAAAATTTAATAATAAAACAAATATTTTCAGATCATCATATTTATGGCTAAAAGATCACAAAGCGATTACCGAAGATGATTGTGATAAAATAAGAAAAATTAAAGAAGAGAGAGATCGAATAGCACATAATCTTCCGAAATTTCTTTTTGAAAATAATTTTGAAATTAAAACCGATCTTCTTGATCTAATAAAAGGAATAACTTTGAAAATAGAGAAATGGTGGATTGTGGTTGTTGAACTTGATGGTATAAAAGTAAATATTGATGATATACAAACTGGTTCTGAAACTTTATTTGAATATATTTTTAATATTGCTAGTTTTGATTTAGATGAATTAGAGAGAAATATTACTCGTATTTTAAAAGAAAAATCAATTTAATATTAAGTAGAAACTTTAAAAGGACTAATATGAGAAAAGCAAAGATATTAATCGGGCTAACTTTTATCACATTTGTTTTATTCTCATGCGCAGGTGATAAAACGAAAAATAAAAAGAATCATTTGACAGATTTAAAATTAAAAGGAGATGTTAAATCATTAACCGAAACTATATATGATGCTTCAGAAAAGTTTGGTGAAATTCAAAAAGGTGAAAAAAAATATAAATATTTCTCTCTGTTTAATGAGGATGGAAATAAAACTGATTATAGCGAAAATAATTTTCCAAGCCTAATGAGCAACTTTGATAAAAAATATGATTTCAAATATGACGATAAAGGGACAATAATTGAATGGAACTTGTACAAGTCAAATGGTAAATTGGACAGAAAAGAAAAATACAAAATTGATGACAAGGGTAATAAGATTGAAGAAAATTGGTATGATGGAGATGGCAGCCTGAAATTTAAAATTATTTTCAAATACGATGAGAAAGGAAATTTGATTAAAACAAATTGGTATAACTCTCATGATAGTTTGAAATTTAAAGAAGCTTTTAAATATGATAGCAAAGGGAATCAAATTGAATATATAGAATATAAATATGCTGCTGACAGTAGTTTGGTTATTAAACAAACATTTAAGTATGATGATAAAAATAACCAGATTGAAATGAATGATTGTAATATTGACGGAAGTATTAATTGTAAATATACTTACAAATATGATGAAAAAGGAAATGAAATTGAGAAGATAAATTACGCACCTGATGGTAGCATTACAGAAAAAGTGAATAGTGAATATGCCTATGACGATAAAAACAACTGGATAAAAAAGACAGAGAAATCATTATTAAAAATATTTGGATATGAAAGTATCACTTATAATATCACTGAACGAGAAATAGTATACTATTAAATGTCGATTGCAAGCACATTTGCAGCTTAATTTTAAAGGTAAAAAGTGTTTAGCTGCAAAAGAGCTTGCAAAGACAAAAAGAAATTTTTAAAAATGCCCGACGCACGACAGACTTTAAATTAAATGACAACAAAGCATGATACAGACAAGAAAGAAAAGTGTTGCACATGGCTATAACTTATGTCTGCCGTCATGCAGCGTGACTAAACATCACTTGACTCCTGACTTTGACGTGCGACTTCGCTGCACGTCGGCAGCCATGTGTCGTTACCAGCAATAAGCGAGAGAAAAAAAGTTTTTTGACAAATAATTTGACTC
>DAOQAK010000060.1:0-12751 GCA_035353855.1 Bacteroidales bacterium
ATGTGTGCATTTTATCAACTATGGACAGTTAATATTTATAATGCGTTTGCCCTGTAGGTGTATATACTTAGAATATAATGATAAATATAAAATTTAGATAATATAGATTTTTTAAATGAAAATTATAACTAATACGAAAGTTAATTATTTATCGATAAAACAATTATTTATTTCTTTTAATTATTAATCATATAAAATTCTTGAACGTGGTTACAGCTCAATATTTTTCAAAACTTATTTTAATAAAATTGTTAAATTATAGTTAAAATAAAAATGCCCTATTTTCTTAGGGCATTTTATAATTTTTTTTTATTTTTCGTAACTGCCTTTTTTTAGGATCTTTCGTTCTTTCATCATGAATTGCCCCATTGCAATCACTGAATAAATTTCATTACCATTCAAAAGAATAAGATCAGCATCATTGCCTTCAACTATGTGTCCTTTGCTTTTTAATTTCAAAATATCAGCCGGATTGGAAGTAATTACTTTTAAGGCTTTATCTAAATCAAGCCCTTCATTATTTACCATGTCCATCAATTCGCGGAAATTAGCGCAGGGTAAGCCAGTTTCAAGTTTTATAAGATTTCCTTTTTCATCAAAACCAGGAAGAGAGCCGCACGCATCACTTGTAAATGTTATGTTTTCCAAAGGTACGCCTGCATTTATAAGTTCTAATACTGCTTTTGAAGGCTTTACTTCATATTCAGGAAAATAAGGATAAGAGCTTGTCGTGATATCTACATAGCCTCCTTTTTTCCCATATTCTTTTGCGTCTTCCAGGGTATAGTCATTGCGGTTGCAATGTGTGGGATAAAATTGTGTAAGCTTTAACATGCATTTTTCCGTAACATCATATAAGGGTTGAAAGGGGTTGTATGCATCGCCAAGATGAATATTCACAATTCCGGCTTTACCTCCAAGCATCCCGCCAACTCTTGCGTGTTCGGTGAGTTTCATTAGTTCATCTGTATTAGGGCATGATGAGCGATGGTCAGAGATTGCGATCTCTCCAACTCCAATTATTTCTTCGATCAATGCTATATCTTTTCCTACATCGCCTGTGATAGTGGGAGTAGGGACCTGATAGGCGCCGGTATATATCCAGCAAGAAACACCTTCGGCTCTTAGGCTTTTTGCTTTCATTAAAACCGATTCCACAGACCTTGTAATTCCGTCAGTTCCCAAACATCCTATTACCGTAGTGATTCCGGCTTCGATCAATTGACTAAGTTGCAATTCAGGTGTACGGGTTGAAGGACCACCTTCGCCACCGGCACCGGCAATATGTACATGACCGTCAATGAACCCGGGAACCAGTTTCAATCCGTCACAATTTATATTTTGTAGCCATTTGCTGTCGGGAAGCTGTATATCGTCATCAATTGAAATAATTTTTGAACCGGATATTAAAACGTCTTTTCTTCCTAGAAATTCAGGAGCGTAGACTTCGCATTTTTTTAATAGAATCATCATGTTTTTTGTTTTTGTTAAATAATGAAACTAAGATATAAAATAAAATTATTGAGCTGTTAAAAATATTTGCCATTTAAAGAAAACAATGAATCATGTTAATGATAAAGATACCTTCATTTTTTATGCATGACAATCGATGGAATGATCAACTAGTGTTAAGCTAATTTTGAAATGACGGTCATCCTGAGTAAATCGAAGGATGAACCGCTTACAGAATGTTCACATTTCGATAAACTCAATATGACATTCTGTGAAATACAAGACTTAACTTAACACTATCTGCATAATTCATAAAATAATTTATTCGTATTTATAAATCAAATCTTTTAGTAAAGGCTTAATAGCATCGAGTACCAGGTTTTCTTTATCAATATCGTTATAAAATGCAATGCTTGATTTTACTTCATCATTGATTTTTATTTCCAGCTGGTGGTCTGTAATTTCTATTAAAACCGTGTTTGGAAGCAAAAGGTTTTTTAATGATGCTTCAGCATAATTAGGGTTATCAAGGATTACAATGTCGGCACCTTCATGGAAGAAACCATAATCGTAAATATTATGTTTATCGTGATTGAAAATTGCAAATTCAGTTTCTGGGAAACGAAGAATTATTTTTACATTCTGATCATGCTGTTCATTTTTATAAAAATAATTTCCGTTGAAGAAAACTCCTTCAGGAACAAGGCTTGCAAAACAAATATCGGGTTTGTGAATTTTCAATAACTGAAAAATAGTATCGGCAAATTCCTTTGAAATGTTATTTCCTGCGATGATAGGTATTCTTGAGTTTTCCGGTCTTGTGAAATGAGAGGTCATTACAAGGCCGGGAACATCAATAGAGCCGCCTATTGCAGGAGCAAGGTGCATGAAAACTCCCGGTCCTGCATTTATTTCAATGATTCCGAAATTGCCATCGGTCCATGGTTTTGATATATCCTGTGCTAAAACATCAATACCCAAACATTTTACTTTGAAAAATTTTGCAATGGATTCAACCATTTCAATATTTTTAGGATGAATATTTTCGGTAACATTTATTGATACACCACCTGCAGAAATATTGGCAACACGGCGCAGAAATATTCTTTCCCCTTTTTTAGGAACAGATGATAATGACAGTCCCTGCAATGAAAGATAATCTTTAAGATCGTCATCAATTTTTATTTTGCATAAAGGAGAACGAGCATTATCAAGGCGGACTTCTTTTGCATTGTCAACATTGATGAGTTGCTGTATGTCATTTTTTCCGTCGCCATCAACATATGCAGGCACACGCTGCAGGGCAGCAGCAAATTTTCCTTCCACTGCCAACAAACGGTGATCGGTTCCGTAAATTTGTTGTTGCACAATGATTCCGTCAAATTTATCTCCACTGGCTTCAGCAGCAGCGATAATGAGGTTGAATGCTTTTCTAACGGCTTCTTCCGATTCAATGTTAGTTGTAACACCTTGTCCTTTGTGTCCGGCAACTGGTTTTACAACAACAGGAAAACCTAATTGCAATGCTTCTTTAACTGCTTCTTCAACACTGAAACAATTTCTGCCGATAGGAGTAGGGAAGCCACACATGATAAGAAAATCGCCAACCATATCTTTATACATAGTGAATTCGGTATCTTTTATTCCATCGGTGTGGAAAGTAGTAGAACGTCCGCGTAATTGTTTTTTCCCATATCCCCATTGAAATTGATTTTCTTCATATAAAAAGAAAACCGGGATATTCCTTTTTAATCCAGCTTCAACAAGAGAATAGATAGTTGGTCCACCAAGTATGGTTTTATCAAAAGAGGATTGTAATTTCACAAACTCATCGTGGAAATTAAATTCAAGGTTTTCATTCATTGCTTTGAACCATCCGCTGATAAGAAGGATAGCATCTTCGGTAATTGCTTCATCTAAAAATTCAGTGGCGACAACATAATCCTCGCCATCTTCGCTAATTGAGTATTCGTTGATGAAAAGGTCGATGTCCATTTTTAAAACCTGGATAAGAGTAGCAGCAAAAAGATCAATGACTGTGGAAGGATTTCTTTTTTCAATATTTGGGAATTCTTTGTAAACAGTGTTTTTGTAATAACTTACTTCGGGTCCATCAGGTTCAAGAAAAATATTAAATACCAAAGCTTTTTTATTCAGGTAGTAATTAGGTCCGTTATAGACATAGAATTTCCGTACATCGAAATCGTTAAAATTTTCCATTGATATAATTTTTAGAGAGTGATTTTTTTAAAAAGCGTGCAAAGTTAATACTTTTTAAACCTTTTTAAAAATGATAAGAGCAAAAGATTTTAACAAGCGCTTAGCTGTATAGCCTTACTTTTTCAGGCTTATTATTGCTAAAATTATTAGTAGGAAGAACTTTCCAATCATTTAAATCGAAAAAGCTTCCGCTTTGTAGAAATCCAATACGTATGTCATTAATCACGATAGGATCGTTTTCTTTTATTTCGTCAAAGTTCGAATAGCTGACATTTTCGGTATTAACAACAGTAACCATTTCAGCACCTACGACTTCAAATGTATTATCAGGCGAAATAATAATGGAAGTATTTTCACCTATACCTATTCCTTTTGTACTTTGTCCTGATGTAAGGAATTGCGTGAGTCTTCCTAATCTTCCTCTGCTTACGAAGTGTGTATCGATAGTAATATTTTTTATAAATCCAAAACCTTTGAAATGCCTGATGGTACCTTTCTGAAGTCCATTATAGTCACCATCAAATAAAATAGGGTCGCAGGCGGCAGCAGCGCCAGCACTTGTTCCGGCAATAGTTGCACCCCTTAGATTTTTACTTACTATTTTTTGAAAAAGTTGTGTGTCGATCAAAGTGCTAACTAGTTTAAACTGGTCGCCACCGGTAAAGAAAATAAGATCGGCCTGTTCTATTTTTTCCAGGTATTCCGGCTTATCGGTTTCGGAGCGTTCGCGAATGTCGAAAATAAAATTGTTCTCTACACCAAGGTCGCGGAATGCATAAAAATAATCTTCAGCAAGACCAGCTGGATAATTTGATGCAGTAGGAATAATAACAGCAGTTTTAGCATTATTGATTCCAATAACCCGCTTTAATATTTGCTTATCGTTTTTTTTATCTTCAGCTCCACCAATTAAAACAATATGTCCTTTTTGTGGAGAACTGGTGTTATTTGGGTATTCTATAAAATGCATAGGTTCCTTTTTTTTTATTTTTTTAAACCAACCCATCTGCCAAAAAGATAATTATTTATACTGGATCTTGACGAATTTGCAAAGTTAAAGTCGTTTAGATTCAGTAATACCTGCCTGACGGCAAGGCAGGCTGAGCGAATGATTTTGCATTATTTTGCAAATTCATTCAGCCGAGGTATAATAATGGTTCTTAAAAGCATTACACAAATGTAATTTGTTGAAACATGAATAAAACTTTTTTTATAGTTAAATACTAACATATTTTAGTTAATAAACTATTTTCATTCTATAGATTTTTGTTGACAATCGGTAATAATCACATTAATATTGAAATAAAAAAAATAATTTTCCCATTCATATTTTCAAGCACAGCAATAACAAGCATGAAATAAACAGAAAAATTATTTATTCATCGAGGAAAAGTTTTTTATTTCCTTATAAGTTGTAAAAGGAGTTGAGGAAAGAATGACAACAATAGTGTTTTCATTACCTTTGTTTAATCCTGATAGCAATGCTTCCTGTGGTGAAGCGGAAATGTGAATTTTATCTTCAGGGAAATTATTTTGCAGCGCACCTTTTTTTAATAATGAAGAAATTTGACCGTCTTCACGTCCTCGTTTATCAGGGTCTTCATACAAAATCAAATCATTGTATGTTTCGGAAGCAAGAATGCCCAATTTCATAATCTCTTCATCGCTGCGATTACCGGCAGCGCTAATAACGCCAATTTTATTTTCACGGAAATAACTTAAAAATTCTTTAATACCTTTAAAGTTATCGTAGTTATGGGCATTGTCGAGTAATACTTTAAAATTATTTACATCAATAAAATTCAGCCTTCCGGGGATGGTGTCAAAAGAAGGAATGAATTCGCATAAATATTGTTTTATTTTTTCATTAGCAATACCATGTGCTGCAAGAGTAGCAACAGTTGCTAATATCTGGTCATAAGTTAATCTTGCTTTTTCGTTGAATGTAAGAGGAATTTCATGTAACGCGGCAATTGGATATGTTATTGAATTTTTTGAAATAAAAATTATCCCATCAGAAATATATACAGCCATTTCTCCTTTTAATACATGTGCAAGCAGTTCTTTGTTATCGTTATACTTTGAAAATAAAATGCTTTTACTAAACAGACGGTTGCGCATTTCAAGAACAAGAGAGCTGTCGGCATTTAAAATGGTGTAACCCGTTTCATATACTTCTTCTGCAACAACTGATTTGGCATAAGCTAAGTCTTCAACGTATTTTATATCATCAGCGCCAACATGATCGTCGTACATGTTCAGCACAATTCCAAAATCAGCAAATTTATATCCCAGTCCTTTTCTTAATATTCCTTCGCGCGAAGTTTCAAGAATGGCACAATCAATAGTTGGATCTTTAAGTACAAGTTTCACATGTTCGGGATATGTCATATCTCCTTTCATCAGGCATTTTTCACCAATATATAAACCATCGGAAGTGGTCATGCCTATTGTATAACCTTCGCGTTTGAGACAGTAATTCAATAGTGTTACCATTATTGTTTTTCCTGCTGTTCCGGTTACTGAAAAAACAGGGACTCTTGTTTTTGCTTTTTCAGGAAAAAGGATATCAATAAGATTTGACGCTACATTGCGAGGTGTACCGGATGTAGGGTTCATATGCATACGAAAGTCGGGAGCGGCATTCACTTCAATGATCACGCCTTCGTTTTCATTGATAGGTGATGAAATATCTTTTGTGATGAAATCAACACCGGCAACATTCAGCCCTATAACCTGTGCTGCGCGTTCTGCAAGAAAAATATTAAATGGGTGGACGATGTCAGTAACATCTTTTGCCGAGCCGCCCAATCTCATGTTTCCAGATATTTTTAGAAATAATTGTTCTCCCTGCGGAAGAATGGTTTCATGATTATATCCTTTTTCTGCTATCAAATTTTCTGTAATTTCATCAAGTACAACTATTGAAAGTTTACCTTTATCACCGGTCTGTCTTTCAGGATTAGCATTCATTTCAGCAATAAGCTTTTTAATAGTCGTTGTTCCATTACCAATAATAAAAGGTGGTGTAAGTTCGGAAGCAGCAATAAACTTATTGCCGATAACCAATAGTCTGTATGATTTTCCTTCAATGAAGGGTTGTATTAAAACATTTTTATCTAATTGCTGTGCACTTTGGAAAGCAGAAATTATTTTATTTTTATTGGTTAAGTTTACTGCGAGGTTTTTTCCTAAGTAGCCTTCGCAAGGTTTTATCACTACAGGTTTTTGAAGCCTTTCAAAAAATAAAACAGCATCATCGGTTTTATCTGTGCGGATGGTTTCAGGAACCGGGATCCCTGCATCCGAAAGCATGAGGTTTGTGAGATATTTATTATCGGCGGTTTCAACAGCTATCAGGTTAGTATCTGATGTAATGGTAGCACGCACACGTTTATGATATTTTCCTGTTCCAAGTTGAACAAGATTATATGCATCTAATCGTAGTGTTGGAATTTTTCTTATCTCTGCTTCGTTCACTATGGCTTGTGTGCTGGGACCAAGTAGTCTTTTTTCACGTATATCAATTAATGCATCTACTATTGGCTGAACATTGAATTCTTTTCCGGTGAGTAATGAATTGATGAGATTTACTGCCGCTTTGCCTGCATATACACCGGCCACTTCATCAACATAACGGAAAATAATATTATATACTCCTTCTTCAAGTGTGCTGCGGGTTTTCCCATATCCCACATCCATTCCAGCCATGATTTGCAGTTCAATAGAAACATGTTCGATAACATGACCTAGTAATGTTCCTTCATTTACTCTTAATAGAAATCCGCCTTCCTGCCCAACAGAACAATGATGTTTGATTAATGAGGGCAATTTTTTTTCAAGGTTTCCGGGAAAGTTAGGAATAAGGTTTGTGAATACTTCATTATATTCACCCAGGTTGATTCTGAATTTAACAATAGGACCTGCACTGAAATAGTTTGCCCCATGCATTACTAAAACATTCTGCACTTTTAGTGGCCCGTCTTCAATGGAATAATCTAGATATTCTTCGATGGTATTTTTCATGCAAGTTACTTTATGAAAAATTTTAGTTTCTTAAACAATATTAATAAATCAGTATTTCAAAAGCAAATTATTTTTTCTTTTTGTATTCTTTCCAGCACAAGATGTATGTTTTCCGGAATGTGAGAAACCATTTATTATTGGATGTATATTTTTTAATCAGTTCTGCCGGCTTTTGATTTGGATTGCTGTAATAATCCGTTTTACTAAGCATCCTGGCTAACTGCTCCTGGCAAAGAAATACAGTACTATCGCTGAAATTCCGGTTCGCTAAAATATTTAATAATGAAAATGTTTTTTCTGAATTATTTTTTCCTGAAAAATATTTTGCAGCATTAAGAATGTATGATTCGTTTTGCGAAATAATGTACTTTTCAAAAGGAATATGTGATAAGCCATATTGTTCCATATTTAATGATGCAGCTAACTTTTCGGCTTCGTAATATTTGTCAATGGCAAAGTTATATAATTTCAACCGGACTGCAGAATCGGATTGATTGCGCAGTTTCTGATATTTTGCAGCTTCCTGATATTTTGTAATACCTGATTTGGCATCGGTATCGGATATTTTACATCTTGAATTTGATTGAGTGACAGCAATAGCTTTTTGATAATAATCATAAGCTTCAGCATAATTATTCAACGAAATTTTTTGCTTTGCTGTTGTACATGATTCATTATATTTTTCATTAGCCTGTTTGCAATATAAAGCAGATATTTTTGTTTCCAGATCAGCAAATGAAAGATTAATGATTGAATCATTTTCCAGGTTATACATTTTCATCATCACCTTTACCGTGTCGGCCATTTCCTTTGCTTTACCGGGTTCATTCCCCCAGGTATGCATATTGCCTTTTTGAATAAAATTGCTGATATAAGGTTTTGCCGAAGCGTGCAGCAATGAGTCGAGCAGGGTATCCGGTTTTACGATATAATTTCTTTCGATGTCTTTGGCCATGCCAAAACTATGTAAAGCGCTAATTCCGTTTTGTAATTTCAAATAAGAGATTCCATCAGAAATATATTTCATGTAATATTTTTCTTTAAGTTGTCCGGTAAGCGAATCAGCGGCAATTGCAGAAGGAATATCGGCAGGGTTTTCTTGTTGATATTTTTTTGCCAGAACAATAGTTTCTTCAGCTTTTACAGGGTCGTTGTATTTTATGTAATCTTTAGCTTTTTTTATAAACGATTTGTATATTCCCTGTTTGGTAACAGTCATAACAGCCTTGTATTTATTATCGCAAGCATTGTTTTTGTATTTGTAACAAAGATTAGAAATGTCTTGCAAGATAACATAAGCGCTATCGTAAAGTGATTTTGAATTCAGTGATATGCTGTGTGTAGTAAGTCCTGTTATTAACTGCGAAAGAAGATTATCGGCTTCTGATGATGAAATTATATCGGATGAATTCGTGTCCTGAAAATCTTTTGCATTGGTAATATATATTTCGGCTATATCAAGATTGTCGGTATCAACAGCTTTTTTTGAAACGATAAGAAATGATTTGTAAATTCCGTACTTTGCTTTAGCTATGCTTTTCTGAAGGCTTTCAGGACAATTGATGACTTTTATATTTGAACAAAAGTTTTTTGCATCATTTAGTATATTAAGTGCAGCATGATAATCTTCAGCAAGAATAGATGACTCTCCTCTGGCGATAAAGCGTTTATCAAGACTGTCGGCAAGTTTAATGACCTGTTTAAGGATTTCCTGATTAGGATTCAGCCTGGTGGTGATATTAATTAAATTTTTACCTGATTCAGTCAGCTCATTTTTTAAGTAGAGAATCCGTGCCATTAAAAGAAATGCAGGTGAGTAATACGGATTTGCAATAGCGCTTTTTTTTAAATAATTTAAAGCATTTGTTGTATCGTTTTTAGATAAGCATTCGATAGCTTTATTATAATTAACCACATCGAGAGTCGACAGCATTTCATTTATTTTGCTTCGCAGGGTTTTTACCTTAACATTCAATGTGCTGAATTTATTAATAAAATCAATAGGGTCGTGGGAGTATAACCCGAGTTTTGCAATAAAATCTTTATTATAAATTTCCGTCATTGTTTTCTCAATCTCTTTCAGCTTTATATCGTAAACTTTAACAAGGTCGATGTAAGTGAGATTGATTTCCGATAATTTTTCTTTTGCTGCTGATATTGAAAATTCAGAGTTGTAATAATCTTTTATCAGTTGAGTTTTTATCTTGAAATGGTAAAGGTCAGAGTCGTTGTAAGTAAAATTTATTTTTTCAATTTTTATTTGAGGGATTTCAAAAGGGATTGAATCAATATATACTTGTGAAATTATAAAAGTTTTGTTAGTACTGTTCTTTATACACTCTGTTGAATTTTTAAAAGGTTTCAATATTCCTTTTTCATTAGCGGAATATTCTATTTCAATTTTACCTGGAAGAAGGACGTCAGATATATCAAAAGTTTTGTAGAGTATATCGCCAGTGGGTTTTTCGGGAACAATCTGAAAAGAAATTTTATAATTTTTAATTTCTTTTTTGTTTGATTTAGGAATATTCGTTATTGATAATTTATCAATGTATGTAAATGAAACTTGTGTATATTCTAAAATTTTTGGGATGCTTTTGGAAATTTCTTCAATGATATAATTGGTGTTTTTATTAGAATTTGTTGAAGTTTCTGAATACTTAAAAGTACATGTGTATTCTTTTGTTTCTTTATAAACAGTATCAGTTTGACAAAAACAGAAGTTAATTGCAGCAAGGCAGAGTAGAAGGCTGGTTATAAATTTCATAAGTAATTAAAGCAACATCAACATTCAATATGTGGCAAAAATATATAAAATTTATGGTATAGAAATTTATTCAGGTAAAATGAAATCGTCTATTTACTGCGGGCTCTTTTAAAAATAATATTATAAAATGCATGAAAGAAGTATTTGCAATCTGTAGTCAAAGGATGTTTATCGTATTGTCTAAGGTATTCTTTTTCTGAAGCAATTATTTCATCAAGCGTTTTAGGCATGTCTTTGTAAAAAGGAGGAATTAACCCGGGCTTATATTGGATGCGTATTTTTCTGAATTCTTCCGGGTATAATGAGAAGTATTGGTTGCTTAAAGGTCTTACTCCAAATAGTTTTAAATCTCCCTTTAGAATATTATAAATCATAGGTAATTCATCAATCCATAATTTTCGCATTATTTTTCCTAATGTTGTAACACGGAAATCGTTTTTGAATTTTCCGCCTTCATCAAGTTTATTTTCTTCATAAATATATTCCTGAATGTATTCAGAATAAGGATGCATAGTGCGGAATTTATATACCCTGATTACTTTCCCGTTTTTCCCAATCCTTCTTATTTTTATAAGAGGTCCATATGTAGGATAAAAATCGAAGAAAGGTTCTTTCGTTTTTTTTACAACGAAATAGTATAGGTTGTCAATAGTTTCTTCATTAATTATTTTAAACCCGCATGAATAAAGTCTTCCTAAAATTTCAGGACGGGATAAGACCCTGTTTCGCCCATTGGTTAACCAAAAATATATTTTTTTTGTAAAATATATTTTTGGAAAAACTCTTTTAAAAATAAAATCAATAAATGAATTTTAAACAGTCTCTAAAACTTTAAAAAATTCAGCCTTAAAATCAAAGGGATTTTCTTGCTCGTTTTCGGGTAATGAAATTTCTTCAAAATGGGTCTCTTTCATTTCAGAGTTTTATTTGAAATATAAAAATTATTTACTAAGAAAGTTTAAAATCAGAATCAAAGTAGTAATTGATGAAAGTACTGTTGCAAATGGGAAAGGGTTAGTGCCGAAGAATTTCGAACGGTTAGGCTTTACATCAGGGCAAACGCATCTAAATTTTAGCTTCTACAACCATTGAAAACACTGAAATCATTTTTAAAAATTTAATCAAAAATTAAAAATATTTGAATTATGTATTTTTATAAACAGTTGAACTTCATAGTATTTGTATTAATTTAGATGCGTTTGCCCTGGGCTTTACATATATTACATCATTCGGTAATAAATAAAAATATTCTGATTGCAATAAGTTTTTATCGGTAATATCAATAGGAATTACTTTTTCGGGATTATTCTGCCTTATTAAGGAAATTTGCTTTCTGTTGCCATTCATTGTTAAATCGCCTGCAAGACCTATGGCTTCAAGAATATTTAATTGAGTATTGTATACCTTGAAAGTGCCGGGTTTATTCACTTCACCCAAAATAGTAATATTAAAATTCAGCAATTTAACAATAACCAAAGAATTTTTTAAATAGTAATCTACTTTTTCTTGAATAACCTTTTGACTTTCTTCAATAGTTAATCCTTTTACATTTATTTTTCCTATCATTGGCAATTCTACAAAGCCTGAATCATTTACACTAAAACTGTTTAGATATGCACCTAATTCTGTTGAATATGCATTTGTTTGTGTGTTTGCATTTAATGATAGAGATGATTCTTCATCAATAGGTACTGTTTTAATATATAAAACATCTTTAGGTTTTATTTTGTATACAAATGAAATATTCTTATCTGAAACTGTTCCTGAATTGTTTCCTTTATCCTGTAAATAAATATAATTTTTCTGAGGAGTACAGGAAAAAAATGATGGAATAAGAATAAAAAAAACGAAACAGATTTTAAGTGTTTTTATAGCCATAGATATAAAAATATTGTGCCCGAAACAGGACTCGAACCTGCACATCCTTACGAATACTAGTCCCTGAAACTAGCGCGTCTACCAATTCCGCCATCCGGGCAATAATAAATATGTCAAATTGATGATGTTGAATATTAAATATAATAGTAGTTATTTTAATACATTTAACATTTTATATCGACATCTGCAATTTGACATCAGGATAATGGTGCCCAGGACAAGACTCGAACTTGCACAGCCTTGCGACCGCCAGCCCCTCAAGCTGGTGTGTCTACCAATTCCACCACCTGGGCAAAATATAAATAAATGAACGTTAATGTACAGGTGTGTCTACCTCCCGATAACTATCGGGACCACCACCTGGGCAAAATATAAATAAATGAACGTTAATGTACAGGTGTGTCTACC
>DAOQAK010000060.1:12851-23027 GCA_035353855.1 Bacteroidales bacterium
TCCCGATAACTATCGGGGCCACCACCTGGGCAATAAAATAAAAATAAATGTACGTTTAATTCCTTTTGTATCAACTTCCCTATAATTATCGGGAGCATTTGTTGCCCAAAAAAGTTTTGCAAATTTATAATTTTTATTGTTATATTTATCAAAATATTTTAATAAAATATATTTTTATGTTTAATAAGCATGATTTAAATCAATTATCTAAAAAAGGTGTTGAAATTCATACTGTTGAAGAACAGATAAAAAAATTTAAAGAAGGTTTTCCTTTTATAAATCTTTCTTCTTCTGCAACTATTGAAAATAATGGCATTGAGAAATTTAATGATGATGAAGTTAAACGATTAAATTCGGTTTATGAAAATGGTTTAAAAACCAAAAAGGTCCTCAAGTTTGTTCCGGCATCGGGTGCTGCAAGTCGTATGTTTAAAGCATTGCATTCCTTTCAGGAAAAATATGATGGTTCAGAGGAAGCTTATCAAAATTATTTGAATGATAAAAGTTTTAATTCGGTTTATAAATTCATCAATGATATAAAAAACTTTGCATTTTATAATGATTTAAAAAATGTCATGAATGATTATGATATTGATGAATGTATTGTAAATAAAAATTTTATTCCGATAATCGAATTTTTATTATTCGGTAAAGGTCTTGATTACTCTGAATTACCGAAAGGGCTACTGAAATTCCATAAATATGAAAACTGTTCAAGATCTGCATTTGAAGAGCATTTGGTTGAAGCTGTTAATTATTGCAAGGATGTAAATAATAATGCGTTATTACATTTTACGGTATCGCCGGAGCATGAATTGAAATTCAAAAAATTATTAAATGGTATTATCAATGAATATGAAAAAAAATATGATGTAAAATTTAATGTTACTTTTTCAATTCAAAAATCATCTACCGATACCATTGCTGTTGATATGCACAATGAACCTTTCAGAGAAAAAAATGGTTCCTTATTATTTCGACCGGGTGGACATGGAGCTTTAATTGAGAATCTAAATGATTTAAATGGAGATGTAGTTTTTATTAAAAATATTGATAACATTGTCCCTGATAGATTAAAACCCGAAACAACATTATATAAAAAAGTTCTTGCCGGATATTTAATAGAATTACAAACAAATGTTTTTAGGTATCTGGAAATATTATCAAGTGGGAATATTGGTGACAATTTATTATTAGAAATAAAAAAGTTTTCGGAAAGTAAATTGAAAATTGTTATTAATGATTTTGATGAAAAAGAAAAAAACGAAAAAATAAAAATTCTTTTTTCAAAATTAAATCGACCAATAAGAGTTTGTGGAATGGTTAAAAATGAAGGTGAACCTGGTGGTGGACCATTCTGGGTTAAAAATGAAAATGGTGAAATTTCATTACAAATTATTGAATCTTCACAAATTGATTTTGCTGATTCTAATCAAAAAGAAATTTTTGAAAAATCAACACATTTTAATCCTGTCGACCTTGTTTGCGGAGTGAAAGATTATAAAGGGAATAATTTTAATCTTTTGAATTATGTTGATAGCAACACCGGATTTATTTCTGTCAAATCAAAGGATGGAAAAGATTTGAAAGCAATGGAACTTCCGGGTTTGTGGAATGGCGCAATGGCCGACTGGATAACTGTTTTTGTTGAAGTACCTATTATTACTTTCAATCCAGTAAAAACGATAAACGATTTATTAAGGAAAGAACATCAATAAAATTCAAAGTCCTTAAAGTCCATGAATATTAATTTGCTTTGAACTTCTCATCAAACTATATAAAGAACGGATAAACAATATTCGATCCTTCTGTGAATGTTTTGCTGATTACAAAACTTTTTTCAATATTTAATTCTTTTGAAATTTTAACCAATTTTTTATAATCTGATTCTATTGCTTTTTGTTTTACTTTAAATGCAAATTCGTTATTTAAAATGAAATCTATTTCAGATGTGTTTCTTTTATTATAGAAACTTAAATTACCGTAATTGCTCAATTGGTTTGCTACGGCAACCTCAAGGATTTGCCCTTCTGTAACTTTGGCTATTATATTTAAAATGCCGGTATCAGAAAAATATATTTTTTTACCGCCAGCAATACTTCGATCAATACTTTTAGAATATTTGGGTATTAATCTCAGGAAAAATATTCCTTGAAGAAATTCAATATAATTATATAGCTTTACCCTGTTTATTCCTAATTCCGATGAAAATTTTGATATATCAATCATATTTCCGTTCCTTGCCGCTAAAAGAAGAATAAGATCACGCAACTCTCTCACATCTTTCAGTTCAGTAAAAACTTTTATATCTTTTTCGAAAAATGATGCAAATATATTTTTTAAAATCATTTTTTTTGTAGCAATATCCGGTGTTAATGCGACCTCTGGAAATCCACCATATTCTATATATAAATCATAGAGTTCTTTCATTTTAAATATGGATGCTTTACTTTTAGGCTTTAGTATATCTTCAATATTATCAGGTAATTCATTGCCCAACGATTTGCCATTAAAAAGTAAAAATTCACGATAAGTTAATACTGGTAATACATATAAAAATTTTCTGCCGCTTAATGATTCAGGAAAAAGATTTCGCAAATAATAATTTGATGAACCGGTTACTATAAATTTTACTGCATAATAATCTATCAGGTATTTGATAATTTTTGTTATTTCCGGGAAATTCTGTATTTCATCTATACATACAAGTAACCTTTCGTCTTTTTTTACTCCTGATGCACTTTGCAGGTCTGCATATATTGCTTTGTAATTAATGTTTTCAAACGTCATTAAATCTAAAGGGTTGTCAAAATCAAACCACAATTTTTTTCCTTTAAATTCTTTAAATAATTGGCGCATAAGAGTTGTCTTACCTACCTGGCGCATACCTGTAATTATAATGGCATTCTTATGTTCTAATTGTGGTAATATTGTGTGAAATAGTTGTCTTTTTAGCATATGTGTAATAATTATTTTACAAATATAAGCATATTTGTATTTATTTCATTACAAATATTCATTTTATAATTCAGCATATTTGTTCCTTAATTTATAAAATAGTATGAATGTTCCGTTTTAGTACAATTTGAATATTGAATTTATTTTTTGTCAATAGTTGTATGGTTGAACAACTGGTTAAGTCAAAGGTGAATAGTTATAAGAAAAAACTTTTTTCTATCAACCAAAAACCATTTTGCCACCTGACTAAATTTTCATAATGATTTACTATAAACCTATAACAATTGACTTGACCATCTGCCCAACCTATAAACATAAGACTATCCGTCAATAGTTTGTTTGAGCAACTGGTTTGGTTGAATGTTTCTGTATCGGTACAAATCATATTTTTTAAATCATTTTTTCTACTTCTCTTTTTTCTATATTTGCAGCTATATATTGATAAATCGATGAAAAAAAATATCTCTGTTTTACTTTTTTCTTTATTTATATTTTGTAATTCATATTCACAGGAAGTTTATCAAAATGTAAGTAATACCAATATTTATGAATTTATAGATGAATTGGCAAATGATAATGTGATTTCAATAAATTCAGTAATAAAGCCATATTCAAGAATTTTAATTGCAGAGAAATTAAAGGAAGCTTTATCAAAAAAAGAATTGTTAAGTAAGCGGCAACAAGATGAACTTAATTTTTATCTGCTTGATTATGAAAAAGAATTAGATGGTTTTGAGACTACTGATTTCATTGGAAAAAATGTAATTTCAAAAAATAAAACTTCTTTCAGAAAAAGAATAGATTTATTTTATTATAAAGATTCTCTTTTCAATTTTTCTGTTAATCCGATTTTAGGAATAAATTATTTTGTTAATGAAAATGGTACAAATTATCACCGGTGGAATGGGGCAGAAGCTTTTGCAACAATAGGAAAACATTGGGGATTTTATGCAAGTTTGAGAGATAACTTTGAATCGGAATTATTGGCTAAGCCAAATTATTTAACTCAGCAGGAAGGCGGTTGTTATAAGCCTGATGGTAATGGTGGTGGTGATTATGAAGAAATGAAAGGCGGAATAACCTATTCGTGGAAGTGGGGAAGTGTTGGATTAGTCAAGGATAATATTACCTGGGGGAATAATTACAATGGGGCAAATATTATTTCAAACCGGGCGCCATCATTTCCATTTATTAAATTTCATGTAAATCCTGCGAAGTGGTTTGATTTTAATTATATTCACGGATGGCTGGTTTCGGGAGTAATAGATAGTTTAAGAACGTACAGCTACAATTATGGAAATAGAATTATATATCGCCAGAAATATATTGCAGCCAATATGTTTACATTTACTCCGTTTAAAAAATTAAATATTTCACTTGGAAATTCTGTTATCTATAGTGACATTGGAATCCAGCCAGGTTTTTTAATTCCAGTGATGTTCTTTAAAGCAGTTGACCATAGCCAGAATGGGATGAGTAATAAAGCCGGACAAAATGCACAAATGTTTTTTGATATATCATCAAGACAAATTAAGCATCTTCATTTGTACACTTCTATCTTTTGTGATGAGATAGATATTGGAAATATGTGGAATGAAAATGAGCAATCAAATTTTATTAGTTTTAAAGCAGGAGTTGCTGTATCAGATTTATATTTTAAGAATTATTCAGTAATTGCAGAATATACAAGGTCGAATCCCATTGTTTATAAGCATTTCATTCCAACAACAACTTTTGAAACTAATGGTTATACTTTGGGAAATTATTTGAAAGATAATGCTGATGAATGGTATTTTGCTATTCGATATAAACCAATTTCTAAAGTACATTTTGAAATATCTTATCAGCTTTCAAGAAAAGGACCTGATTATCCTTACACGGGAGTGGGGCATAGCGGACTTGGATTGCCTTTTATGAGTGAAGTGTTATGGAGTAAAAAAAATATTTCTTTTAATGTAAACTATGAAATTTATAATGATATCAAAGTATTTGCGGGTTATTCAAATGCTTATATAAAAGATGATTTTAAAAATTATACTCCTGGTTTTTATTTAGGAAATACGAATACTATAAGTTTTGGAATGAATTGGGGGTTGTAAAGACTATAATTTCGACTCAAAATTCAGGTATCTTTTTTAGGAGTTCCCATAATAATATATTTTATACCGACAGAAAAAAGGTTTGCAAAAATATTTTTTGATTTCTGTACGGTATAACTCGTTCTAAACAGTTTTGCTTTTGCAAACCTGATAAGAACGAGTATATTTTTAAGCCCATTTGATGATAGCAGCTCCATAAGTCCAGCCACTTCCTACAGCTGCGAATAAAATTTAATTTCCTTTTTGGATGGTACCATTTCTGTGGCATTCATCCATTAATATCGGAATTGTTCCTCCAGAAGTATTGGCATATTTATCCATATTATATTTAACTTTTTCAAAAGGTAAGCCTACCAATTCTGCCGTTTTTTTGAGAATACGTATACTTGGTTGATGGGGTATCATCCAGTCTATGTCATCAATACTCATTTTCGTATCTTCTAATACTTGATTGATAGCATGGGGTAAGACCTTGATAGCTGATTCATAGACTACATGTCCATCCATTTGAAAATATTGTAACCCTTCCTTGATATTATGCTCGTTTAAAGGGAATTCGGAACCACCGCCGGGAATAGTAAATCCCAGCATCCTATCACTTGAATCCGTATATAAGCGAAATGCTAAAAAACCATCTTCTTTATCACTGTATGTTAATACAGCTGCACCCGCACCATCACCGAAAAATACTGCATTGCGATGAGTCCAATCTGTTATTTTTGAAAATGTATCTGCTCCGATTACCAATACATGATTATATACTCCGGTAGCAATGTATTGACTTGCAACAGACATACCATATAAAAAACCGCTGCAAACAGCAGAAATGTCAAATGCCACTGAATTAAATGCCTGAAGTTTATGTTGTACAAAAGCTGCTGTTGAAGGTGCTTTACGGTCATGAGTTGCAGTAGCTACTATGATTAAATCGATATCTTTTACATTTAAACCCGCATTTTCTATTGCATTTAAAGCTGCCTGTGTTGCCAGATCACTGGTGGCTTCATTATCGGCAGCAATACGTCTTTCTTTTATACCTACATTTTTATATATCCATTCAGCATTAGTCTGGAGTATACTTTCAAGGTATTCGTTGGTGTATATTTTGTCGGGCGTATAAGAACCGGTACCTATAATCTTTACATTTCTTACTACTTGTTTCATATACTTTTATTTTTGAAGTTGTTCAAAGTTGGATGTTAATAAAACGCTAATGGCATAAAGCAATTGTATACTTCGGCTGAACGAATTTGCAAAATAATGCAAATTCATTCGCTCAGTATAATTAAAAAAAAGTACCATTGGTGTAAAAAAAATGATAAACAAAGTTATAATAAAAAAGAGCTTTGTCCGCATTTAAAATTCGGAAATTGCATGGAGAACATCAAAGTCAAGAAATATCAATTAGTAGAGGCTTTACTTTATCGTTTAAAGATGGGTTGTAAATGGCATGAGTTACCCATAAAACAATTATTTAAGACAGTATACAAATGAAATAGCGTGTATTATAATTTTTAAAAATGGAGCAAAGATGGTAGCTGGGAGAAAGTATGTCCGCCTGTATTGGAAGAATACAAGCACCTGTTAGATTTACCAGTATTCAATTAGATGGCATAAATACACCAGCCAAATTTGGAGGGGAAGCTGTTGGTTATTTAGGAAAGAAAAAATGTTCGACAAGCAATTTAATAAAAGACTATGTTGTTAAGGCAAAAGGAGCATTACTATTCTTCCAATCTAAATTAGGCTCTTTTCATTAATTTTGATTTTCAATTCCTTTAAATTTACTACTTCAATGTTTTTTTTCAATGTCCATCCTGAGTTGACGGGTGCAACAACAAAGATATTTTTTGGTGCAATATCTTCAAATGCGATGTAATTTCCCTTGGATAATGAGGGTGATGATGATGATTTGCATTCTATTGCAAAAATGTTGTTTCTCCACTTCATTACAAAATCAACTTCTGCACCATTACTTGTACGATAAAAATAAAACGATGCATCAGGGAACATTCCTTTCATGTTGGATAATACTATTTGTTCCCATATTGAGCCAAAGGATGGGTGTCCTATCATTTCATTAAAATTTCGTAAACCGAGTAAAGCCGAAGTTATACCTGAATCAGAAATATATATTTTGGGTGATTTTACTAATCGTTTTCCTAAATTTGAGGTGTATGAAGGAATAACATCAATCATGAAAGTACCTTCCAGCAAATCAATGTAATTTTTTACTGTTACCGAAGAAATACTGAGGGATTTTGCTAACGTAGAATAATCAACAGTTTGTCCATTATGGTGGGCAAGCATTTGCCAGAGCCGATGCATGGTGACAGGAGTAAAGCCTCTCCATTGCAATAAATCCCGTTCCAGGAATGTTGAGATAAAACTTTCACGCCACTCGAACGACATTTCTGCATCTGTTGCCAGTAAACTGCGAGGGAATGCTCCCTGTGAAAAATATTGTTCAAAAGAATAATTATCATTTAACTCTTCCCATAAAAACGGACTTAGTTTTTTATATACAATCCTTCCGGCAAGCGTTTCTGAGCTTTGTTTTAACAGGTTTCTTGATGCGGAACCCAAAATAAGAAATGCGGAATTTATTTCCCATTCATCCACTAAGCTTCTGATAAGTGGGAAAATATCAGGTTTACGCTGAGTTTCATCAATACAGATTAATTTTCCCTTTTGGGCTGATAGAAAAAACTCTGCATCATTTAACTTATTTAAATCAGAGGTACGCTCCAGGTCAAGATAAATGCTGGAAGGGTAGTTTTTTATTAAATGCTTTACCAAAGTTGATTTTCCACATTGACGTGGGCCTATAAGCGCCACAACAGGGTTGTTTTTTAATGATTTAATAATACTACTTTCGAGGTATCGTTGAATATACATAAATAAAATTTTAATTTATCCATGCAAATTTAAAATATATTTTTAATATTACATGGTAAAATATACAAATTTTACTACTTTTTCTTAATCAGAGTAAAAGACAAAAAAATATCCGCCACAGCGGATTCATTTTTTCCATAAAAGCATACAAAACTAAAATTAGGAACAATTTTTCGGTTTTATTTTTTCTGGTAATATTATCAAATATTTTGGAATGAATTGGGGGTTTTAATTATCATGATAAGGAATGTTGAAGAAATTTAATGTGTCTTTACAAGAATGGGTTCCCCCGACTGCCGCGGACCAGTATGGCCAACTAACTTGAACGTACGTGCTAATTGGCTCAATTTTTTTAGCAATACATTTTATCCTATTTCAAAAAAAACGGAATTTTTTGGATTCTGATTCCATAAAAAGCTATAATGAAAAAGTAGTCGGATCCTATTTAATACCGATAACTTGAAGGATAATGTCTTTCAATTTACTTATTGCATACAAAGGAACATTGGTAAGCCAGTCCTGTTTGCGGAAATCAGACATTGATGTGCGAACAGAAACCCTTGGGTTAAATTTTTCGACAAATACTTTTAAACTTTTAGCCTTCAAGTTTTCTTCTGCTTTAACTTCAAGGGGAACGACAACACCATTATATTGAACAACGAAATCAATTTCAGCAGAAGAGCGTTCGGCAGTCCAATAATAAATAACATATTCGTTACTGCTAATAAGTTGTTGAAAAACATACTGCTCTGTCAGCGCTCCTTTGAATTCTGAAAATATAGTATTTCCGTCAATAATTGTTTTAGCATCAATATCACCCATCGCTGCTAACAATCCAATATCGACCATAAATAATTTGAAAGCGCTGATGTCTTCATAAGCTTTCAATGGTATAAAGGGTTTTGTTGCACGGCAAACTTTATGAACCTGGCCACAATCAACTAACCATGATAAGGCTAATTCATAATCTTTTGCCCGGGCGCCTTCTTTAATGATTCCATAAATAAACTTCCGGTTTTCTTTGGCTAATTGAGCTGGAATTGAATTCCACAACATTCTTATACGAGGAATAATTTCTTTTGGCGCATGTTTAGAAAAATCTTGTTCGTAAGCATCCAAAATTTGTTTTTGAATAATACGTACTTCTTTAAAATTGTTGTTTTTACTAAATGTCAACACCGCTTCAGGCATGCCTCCTACATAGTAATATTGCTTTAGTCGTTCAATATATTTTGTTTTATAGGCGGTTAATAATTTCCAATCTGCTTCATGAATGATTTCAACAAGGGCCGTTTCTCCAATCGCATCAAGGAATTCTAAAAAAGTTAACGGCTGCAAATCCATAAAAACAATTTTTCCAACCGGAAAAGAAACATGAGAATGAATAGCCACTCCCAAAAGAGAACCTGCAGCAACTATGTGATATTCATTAGCATCTTCCTGAAAATACTTTAATGCAGCAATTGCTTCGGGAGCTTCTTGTATTTCATCAAATATCAACAAGGTAGTTTCGGCATTTATTGTTAATCCCGATTCTGCCTGTAATGCAACGATTATTCTTTTAATATCAAAATCATCTGAAAACAATGCGCGTAGTCGCTTGTTTTTTTCAAAATTCACATAAACCGTTTGAGCGTATTGAGTTTTGCCAAATTCTTTCATAATCCAGGTTTTGCCAACTTGTCTGGCACCTCTTATTATTAATGGTTTCCGGGAATCAGAATTTTTCCAGGCAATAAGCTCTGCTAATTTTGCTCTTCTCATTTTTATTTATTTGTACAAATATACATTTTTTCGTACGTATATTCGTATTAAATTACATTTTTTCATACGATTATTGGAATTTTCTCATAAAATATGAGCTTTTTCCAAATCAATAATAAACGAAATAATGTGTTTTTTAACGTGTCGAAGTCAGGAGATTAATGAGGTTCTTAATTGAACCCAATCTAACAAATTGTTACAGTAAAACCCCTAAAAAACCGAATATGCTTGATGAATACTAAACAGAGCATAGTCAAGCATCGTTTTAAGAAAAAGTAGAAAGTACAAAGTGTTTTGTTTCTATTTTGCTGTAAAAACAGTGAAAAATAGAATTATACTCCGGATTTTTACATAGGAAATCCGAATACTATACGCTTGGGAATAAATTTGGGGGTTTAATTCGGGGTTGCTGAAAAATTCGAAGATGCTTTATTTTCAGGAATTATCTGCATATTTG
>DAOQAK010000061.1 GCA_035353855.1 Bacteroidales bacterium
ATGATGATTAATAACTTTTTCTTTTCCAATCCAATTGAGTGTAGGCATAAATTATTTTGTTAATTTCTTTTAGCTTCAAATTTATCAAATAATGTTTAAGGAAATAAGAAAAATACATTTAAGTTCATTAAATTTTTTTTCACCTTCAATAAAATATTCCTTAACAAGCTTCCGTTAAATATACAAACAGCCTACACAAAAATTCAGTGCATATGTAATTACAAAATTACCCTTAACAAACACAAACAAATAAACACCATGTGTTTATTATATCAGCAAGGGTAAAATGGAAAACAGTAATTACAATACAAGCTGCGAAAATAACCGTAACAATTCGTGCACTAACCTTCACGATTATTCAACGTTCTTTCACGAAAGCAACATCTCATCTGCAAATATTGTTGTAATAAGATAAATACAATTTGTAAATTATTTTTAATGAAATTAAAATACTTTAGATAGCGCACATTAATACATAGCGACAGGCGCAAACAGCGTACTACAAAAGAAATGGAAATTACCTTCCCATTCACGACAGGCAATTTACCCGAAGCAAACATACTTGCTGTATATTAAATTATGATTATCTTTATAATGTTAAACTAAAAAAAATACACATATGATAGATATGATGAATGAAGAAGTGATCAAGGCTATTTTTGAGCATATTCCTCTTGAAATTTCAGTGATTGACGCCAATGATGAGGTGATAGGATGGAATAAAAATGAAGGACGACTTTTTAAAAGACCACTTACGTCGATGGGATTGAACTTCAGGGAGTGTCATCCTCAAACCAGTCTCGATAAAGTGGAAAAAATTGTATCGGAGATGAAAGCCGGTACCCGCAAAAAAGCCAGCTTTTGGATTGATCTGAAAGTGAAGGAAGGAGAGAAGCTTCATAAAATACTTATAGAATTTTTCGCCCTGCATTCTCCCGAAGGTAAATACCTGGGGTGCCTGGAATGCGTTCAGGATGTAGAAGACATCATGCATCTTGAAGGACAAAAACGTCTGCTTGATTAACGCATAATATTTGTCATCTTCAATTTATTTTGAAAATAGTTAAAGGTTAATGGTTGTAGAGGCTAGTCAAGTCAATGGTCATAGAGTTATAGTATAAATTCCATCAACATATTACTTATACCCAAGCGAGTTGCCTTTAACCAAAAACTGATTACAAAGTTTCAATTTTATATTTTCCATTTGCTATAAAAGGTCAAATATGAAAAAATAAAAAGCCTCAAAGTGTTAGTATTTGAGGCTTTCTATTTTTATTGATTTTGTTCTTGTGGAGTTGGAGGGAGTCGAACCCTCGTCCAAACAAGCAGCCAAAGGGCTTTCTACATGCTTAGCTTTATATTGGTTTTC
The DNA here is from genome assembly GCA_035353855.1 of Bacteroidales bacterium. Taxonomy (NCBI): domain Bacteria; kingdom Pseudomonadati; phylum Bacteroidota; class Bacteroidia; order Bacteroidales; species Bacteroidales bacterium. Next base: position 1,370 of record DAOQAK010000061.1, read on the forward strand.
GAAAATATGCAGGAATAAAGCGGTCCAACATATTTCTTATCTTCTGAGGTTTTCGTCCTGCCGCCGAAGCTTCAGCCGTCTTATCTCAACATTTGCGATGCTTCACTCGAGACACCGTTGAGCGAGGTTTCTCGGGAAACAGCATGGGCTTAATTTCTAAAATTAAGCAGCCATTGCGTAATTGTAATCGTTGCCATTTATGTGGCGTGAGAATTTATTTCACGGGCAATATTCACAACACCCGACATGCTTACACTTCAACTCGACCTGCTGTCAAATCCGGTCAACCCCTTTTGAAATGTGGTGCAAAGATACGAAAATTTGAGGTGAATGCGACTAAAAAATTTATAAATTAAATAGGGCAGTTTTTATTAATTAATTATTGTCGAATAAATTATAACATTAAACAAAAATAATATTAGTATTTGTCGTAAAAAAATTGATTTTTTTTTAACTTTCTTCTTATCTTTACAAGATTATTCATAAAAAATAGATATCATGAAGAAGATTTATCTCTTAACCGTATTTTTATTTTCTATTTTATTTAGTTCGATTGTTTTTGCTGAAACCGAACCAAATAATACTCCCGAAGAAGCCAATATAATTGCGCTAAATGGAACTCAAACAGGAACCTTAGGCTCCTCCGACAACCAAGACTGGTTTAAATTTACCCTTATTACCGAAGGTGCTATTACGTTTAATGCAGTTACTGATGGAACATTGCAGGTAAATAATTTAATGATTTACGATCAAAATGGAACAAGTGTAATTGCTACTGGTACCTATGGTGTTACGGCAAATGTTACCTATAACAACCTTTTGCCGGGTATTTATTATTTAAAAGTCCCGTTATGGTCATTAAATGGAAGCTATTCCCTTACCAATACTTTTACACCGGCAGGATATCCTAACGATGCCGAACCGAACGATCTTCCTAAGCAAGCTATATTAATTCAACCTACCGACTCGCTTACCGGAAGACTGGCATATTTCGGAAATAATTATACCGATTTAACCGATTGGTACAAAGTGGTTATACCCGAAGATGGTAAAATAGATTTTCATGTTGTAGGAGAAAGCACCTTGCAAGTGGATAACCTGAAGATATATGACATTGATACCACAACGATAATTGCAACGGGATCCTATGGCGTAAACGCATACGTTACCCATAACAACTTAATGCCCGGAACATATTTTCTAAAAGTTCCGAAATGGTCAGGATACGGGTCATATTACATTACATCAAAATTTACAAAAGCCGATTTGCTTATAGAAGTTGAAAATAACGATTCGGCAGAAGTTGCGAACACTATATTTTTTAATGATTCTATTACTGCTCATATTGGGTATACACAAGGTTCTTATACCGATAAAGAAGATTGGTATAAATTTACTATTCCATTAGATGGTAAAATGGATATTAAAGTAGTTTGTACTACTCCTTTACAGGTTAATAATTTAATTATTTACGATGTTGATGCAACAAAACAAATAGCAAGTGGAAGCTATGGTGCAACAGCGAGTGTTTCCCATAACAACTTAATGCCGGGAACTTATTATATTAAAGTACCTCTTTGGTCTAACTATGGTTCGTATTCGCTTACCACTAAATTTACACCTGCAGCATACGATGTAGAAGTTGAACCCAACGATTCGGCAAAAAATGCATTAATCCTAAATGTAAACGATTCGGCAACGGCACATATGGGGTATTACACGAATAATTATACCGACTTAACAGATTGGTATAAATTTACCATTCCGCAAGATGGGAAAATTGAAGTTTCTGTTAAATGTACTAGTACATTACAAGTAAATAATTTGTTAATATTTGATACCGATACAACAAAACAAATTGCAAGTGGAACCTATGGCGTTACTGCTGCTGTTGCATATAATAATTTACTTCCGGGTACTTACTTCTTAAAAGTGCCATTCTGGAGTGGTTATGGTTCATATTATGTTGTTACTAAATTTACAGCAGCTGTTTATCCGAATGACAAAGAGCCCAACGATTCGGCTAAATATGCGTTAACATTAAATGTAAACGATTCGGTAACGGCACATCTGGGCTATTATGGCCATAATTACACCGATTTAACGGATTGGTATAAATTTACCATTCCACAAGACGGCAAAATGGAAGTGTCTGTTAAATGTACCAGCACATTACAAGTAAATAATTTATTAATATTTGATACCGATACAACAAAGCAAATTGCAAGCGGAACCTATGGTGTTAACGCTGCTGTTGCATATAATAATTTACTTCCGGGTACTTACTTCTTAAAAGTGCCATTTTGGAGTGGTTATGGTTCATATTATGTTGTTACTAAGTTTACTCCAAACCCATACCCAGTCGATAATTTAAATAATGATATAATAAAAACGGCTATTGTAATATCGGAAAACGATACGATAAATGGTCATTTAGGTTATTATGGAAGTAATTATACCGATTTAATTGACTTTTGGAAAATTATCCCTAGTTATTCCGGATTATTACAAATTAAAGTCAAAACAGATGGATTATTGCAAGTTAATAACTTACGTATTTTTGCAGCCGATAGCACGCAATTAGCTAGTGGTTCTTATGGTATAAATGCAACTGTATCTACACAAGTTAAAAAAGACTTAACGTATTATGTTTGCATACCTCGTTATACTAGTTACGGAGGATATGGTATGTCCGATACGATACTCCCGGCTCCTAAAGCTAATTTTACCTATTTCCAAAACTTATATTATTGTAGTTTTGAAGATAGCTCGTTAAATGCCACATCCATAAAATGGGATTTTGGTGATAATTCATTTTCCACATTAGCCAATCCGAGTCATACGTATGCCACTCCTGGTGTTTTTGATGCGAAAGTTATTGCATATAACTCAGTAAGCTCCGATACCGCAGTTAAGCAGATTACTATAAAAGGGATACAGTCGGTTATTTCTAATAAAGCCGGAAACAACGGGAAAGTTTCGTTTTATGTTTATGGCGGCGGATTAACTACCAACACCATTGTAAAACTAAGCAAAACAGGGAACGCCGATTTAGTTGCCGATACCGTAGTAAAAACGACAGCCGGTAGTGTTAAAGCAAGTTTTACTTTTGCTAATGTAACTCCCGGTTTATGGAATGTTGTTGTAGAAGTACCTGGCGATTCTACATTTACCTTAGTAGATGGGTTCACTATTGAAGATACACGCCCTGCCGATTTTTGGGTTAATGTAACAGGAAGAGATAAAATATTATTTAATCGTTGGCAATCCTATACTATCAATTATGGTAATTCAGGCAATGTGGATGCTGTTTCAGCTCCTTTCTGTTTTATTGTTTCCGATATTGTAGGCCTAGAACTTCAGTTTCAAACAAAAAAAATTGGTTTACCTGCCGAAACAGATTCTATTTGGGAAACCATTAAAGATTCTATTAAACCTTATTTCTTAATAGATACGCTCGATGGGAAACCTTTTAAAGCAAGAGTATATCCGTTGTTTTTGTCGAATGTACCGGCCAACTCTTCGGGAAGTATTATAGTTAGAATAAAATCGCCGGCCGATTTTAAAATGAAGACATGGATAAACGATAATTATTTCGATACTACCCGAATCTCTGAATACGATAAATGTATAATGTGGGCACAAGCCAGCGCATTAGCAAATGGATTAGTTAATTTAATTGGAACACAGGTTCCCGGGGTACAGTGCGTGGCATCTATTTCTCAAACATTATATGGTTTAGCGTACGATGAAAATTCATTAGGTTCTGCCTTATATTCGTTAACGCGTTCTGCATTGGCTTGTGTTTGGGATATTGGGAGCGAAATACCAATTATTAAAGCATATGAATTAGCCTATAATATATATGCACTTGCTTCCGATATTTACGATAACTATTCAGCAGTTCAAGAATGCGAAAAGTTTAAAAAGAAAAAACCAGACGAAGATTCTGTAAAAGCAGTAGCTTCTTTCGACCCGAATGAAATAATAGGACCAAACGGTTTTGGCGATGAAAGGTTTAATAGAAATAAAGAAGATTACAACTATCGTATTTATTTCGAAAACAAAGCCGATGCAACAGCTCCAGCTCAAGAGGTTTTTGTATTCGACACACTAAACAAAACTAAATATGATCTAACGCATTTTAGTATAGGTCCGGTTAATTTTGGAGATACTACTATTTATCCGATGGAAGGCTTACAGGAATATACTGTTGATGTAGATTTGCGTCCCGAAAAGGTCTTAATTGTTCGTATAAATGCCAAATTAGATACCGCTACTGGCGTGGTCGCTTGGTCATATACTTCTTTAGATCCATTAACTATGGATTTAACAGAAGATCCAATGGGCGGATTCTTACCTCCAAATGTGCTTTCACCCGAAGGGGAAGGATATGTTTCGTTCTCGTGCCGTTTAAAAGAGAATTTAACAAATGGCACTGAAATAGCCAATAGAGCTTCTATTATCTTCGACTTAAATGCACCAATTCTAACGAATACATGGGTTAATACACTCGATTTAAATGCCCCCGAAAGCTCGGTAAACTTATTAGATCCGGTTATTACCGATACTGTATTTACTGTTAGTTGGACAGGTTCCGATGCCGAGAGTGGAGTTCGTGAATATACCATCTATTATCAGGAAGATAATGGTTCTGTTACGAAACTTATATCGAATACACATTTAACTACAACCCTTTTTAAAGGACAATATGGAAAAACATACAGCTTTTATTCTGTAGCTGTTGATAAAGTTGGCAACGAAGAAGAAATAGCTGCTACACCCGATGCGGTTACTTTACTAGTTGATAATAGTTCGGTAAACGAGATTGAAAATGTTACGGCTATTCGTGTTTTCCCAAACCCGATAAAAGAAAGTGTGAATATTGAATTTGATGTTAAAAACCCACAATCTTTAACAATAGAGGTAATGGATATCTATGGAAAAAAAGTAAAAACGTTTGAATATAATATATTGAATAGTGGAAGTCAGCTATTCACCTTAGATTTAGGAGATTTAACATCGGGTATTTATATGCTTAATTTGGTAGGAGATGCAAAACAACACTTCCAATCAAAATATAAAATTATAAAACAATAAATCACAATAATAAAAAAGAGAGGCTGAATACTTACATTCAGCCTCTCTTTTTTTAAGCAGAAACCCGTTTAAATTGTTATACCAATTGTAAATTTAAAATAGTCCAACGGATATTTTAAATTTTTACAATGGTAATGCCGATGACATAGATGTTATAGTACAATTTATTGGACTATTACATATATGCTTTCGGTATTAAACACATTCCGCTAAAATTATTTTCCTAAAGGTTGTGCAAACATAGTTACGTCTTTTTCGCTAATGGTTTTATTACATAAAATAGATAAACGTTCAACTACGTTTCTTAATTCGCGTATGTTTCCTGTCCATTGTATTTTTTGCAGCGCGGTGTACGCATCTTTGGTAAATGTCATTAATGGTTTTCCCTGAGTTTGACAAATTTCTTTTAAAAAATAATTAGCCAACAAAGGAATATCGGAAGCTCTTTCGTTTAAAGAGGGGACATGAATTAATATGACACTTAGTCGATGATATAAATCTTCGCGAAACGTTCCTTTTTTAATTTCTTCGGGAACATTTTTATTCGTAGCTGCAATAACTCTTACATCTACAGGAATTTCTTTTTCACCTCCAACACGCATAATTTTATTTTCTTGTAACGCGCGCAATACTTTCGATTGGGCCGAAAGACTCATGTCGCCTATTTCGTCGAGGAAAAGGGTTCCGCCATGGGCTTGTTCAAAATTGCCTTTCCGTTGTTTTATAGCCGATGTAAAAGAACCTTTTTCATGTCCGAACAATTCGCTTTCTATTAATTCTGCTGGTATTGCAGCGCAATTCACTTCAACAAAAGCACCTGCTGAGCGATTGCTTTTTTCGTGAAGCCAGCGGGCAACCAATTCTTTGCCTGTTCCATTTTCGCCGGTAATCAGTACACGTGCATCGGTTGGTGCAACACGTTCGATCATTTCTTTAATCTGCATGATAGCGGGCGATTCGCCAACCATATCCCATGTTTTGCTTATTTTTTTCTTCAGCACTTTTGTCTCGTTTACCAAATGCCCTTTGTCCATTGCATTTCGGACAGTGATAAGCAAACGGTTTAAGTCAAGAGGTTTTGAAATATAATCGAAAGCGCCTTTCTTTATGGCTTCTACAGCGGTTTCGATATTCCCGTGACCGGAGATCATTACCACAGGAGTATCGCAAAGTTTATTAATATTTTCAAGCACTTCAATTCCATCCATTCGAGGCATTTTAATATCGCATAAGATAACGTCATACTGGTTTTTCTTTACCATTTCAATACCTTCGTTGCCTTCGGCTGCCTCGTCTACCAAAAATTTTTCGTATTCAAGTATATCGCGTAAAGAATTGCGTATGCTTTTTTCATCGTCTATCACCAGTATTTTTGCCATAAAGAAAAATTATTTGTTCCCACAAAGATAAGAAAAAGAGAAATTATAAGTAAGCTTATTTGGATTAATGAAATAATTTAATGGCAATATTTTGTTATCGCCTCTGATGCCTCAGTACAACCTAACTTCATTGATTTTTCCCAGTCCTTACATGCACCGGAAGTATCTTTAAGATTTAGCTTCGACATTCCGCTGAAATAATAACAACTGTAATCGTCAGGTTTCAGTTTCAAAGAATAATTAAAATCGTTAATAGCATCTTTAAAATCATTTTTTAAATATCTGATTTCTCCTCTGTCTCTGTAATACTCAGCTTTGTAGGGGGTAAGAAGAATTGCATTATTCACATCATTAATCGCTCCTTTAAGATCGCCGGTATTGGCTTTAAGCGATGCCCTGTTATTGAAAGCTTCAGCAAATTCAGGATTTAACTTTATTGCTTTATCATAATCGAGCATGGCTGATTTCTTATCGCCAAGCAAAACATGTACTATGCCTCTGTTGTTATATGCCTTTGCCATTGCAGGATCAAGCATTACAGCATGATTATAATCATCCAGCGCACCTTTATAATCACCCATATCACTTCGTACATTGCCTCTGTCTATAAGCCCGAAAACAAAGTCAGGCTTTAGTTCCAATGCTTTTGTGAAATCCTGAAGCGAGCCTTGTAAATCACCTTTGGCTTTTTTTGCCTGACCTCTTATCCAGTATGCGTGAAAGATATTGGGATTCTTTTTTATCACATCAGTAAAAAGAACATCTCCATCTTTCCATACTTTAATGCGGGCATATGTTTGAAATGAAAACATTATTATGAAAACACAAAACAAGGTAATGATGGTATTTTTTACCTGCTTTTTTTTAATATTTATAATTGATTGTACAGCGATAAAAAATAAACCGATGTAAGAAACATACGTATATCGGTCTGCTGTAATGGCGCTTCCTACATGAACAATTTGCAACATAACAGAAATGGTGATAAGAAAAAAGAAAATGCCAAATATTATTTCCTTTAGCTTGGAACGGTTTCGAATCACTAACCATACGATAATAAGCAGGAATGGGAGGGAGGCATAATAAGCCCATGTTAATGAACCATTCTGAGAGTTGGAAAAATAATACATAGCTGATAGGTTGAAAGGCGCTACCATTTTTATTATGTAAAAAGCAATAGCATAAGAGCAAAGGAAAATTCTTTCAATGAAACCATTTGGTAAAGGAATGTCGGCGTTTGTTTCAATTGTTAGTTGCGACATTATTGCTATTATTCCAAATAGCAGCGCGAGAATAAAGAAAGGAACCTTTTCAAGCAATAATTTTGCATTGATCTTTCTCCCTTTATAAAAATCGATAGCTATTAAAAGAACAGGTAATGTTACTGCCGCCGATTTTGAAAGAAGTGAAAAAATAAAAAGCAATACCGCCCCGATATAAAACTTTGCCTTCTTAAATTCAAGGTAACGCAAGTATAACATCAGTGAAAGCAAATAGAAAGTGGTATACAATAAATCTTTTCGCTCCGATATCCATGCTACGGATTCTACATGCATGGGATGAATGGCAAACAATAATGAAACTAAAATTCCGGTTATTTTTTTTCCGCTGAGTCGTTCGGCAAGTATAAAAACGAGCCAGGTGTTCAGCAAGTGCAATGCTACATTTAGTATATGAAAAGGCAATGGATTTAATCCAAAACATTTGAATTCGATCAAATAAGTAAGCGTTGTTAAGGGATGATAGTTGCTAAAATAAAATGAAGAAAAAATAGCTTTTATTCTGTTTATACTGAAATCCCTGATAAAAGGGTTTTCCTGAATATAATAGTTATCGTCCCATGTTGCGAATCCATTAAATATTGCTTTTCTATAGATCAAAGCAGTGAATACCAAAATGAACAAAGGAGCCCATTTTAAAATGCCATTTGAAGAATATTCTTTATTTAAAGGTATTCTTTGTGAAGCGCTCTGTTTATTTTGTTTTATATTTTTCTTTTGTATCCCGGACATTTTTCCTGGGTTTACGTTAGTTTCATCTTTTCTAAAAATGGTCAATACTATTCAGGTATAACTATACTTTTAACCTTTATATGTTATCCATTTCCAAAGTTCCTGGTAGTTCACTTTTTTACCATACATCAAAATTCCTGTTCTGTATATTTTCCCTGCGAGCCATGTGCAGAAAAGGAATCCGAGAATTAACATGGAGTAGGATAGAACCTGGTCGAGAATGGGAACTCCGAAAGGAATACGAATCATCATGATTATAGGTGAAGTAAAAGGAATTATCGAAAGCCAGAAAGCTACAGGTCCATTAGGATTGTTAATCACAAAATTACTCATGAGTAAAGCGAATACCAGCGGGATTGTTATGGGTAACATGAATTGTTGTGTGTCCGCTTCGCTGTCAACAGCAGAGCCAACAGCAGCAAATAATGCGGCATACAGCAAATATCCGAATAAGAAATAAAAAATAAATGCCATGATCATAACTCCAAAATTTATTGTAGATAAGGCTTTGAGAAAATCACGCATTCCCTCATTCTTGTAATGATTGGCATTTAATTCATTTGCCTGTTCGTGAGAAATTATTTTACTATTTCCAATTAATGGGTTTTCGGTTTTATTCAATTTGAAAGTTTCAGGATATGCACTTTGAACAACAGTATAAATCCCGAAAGTGAGAACTATCCATAGCAGGAATTGTGTAAGCCCAACCAATGCAATGCCGATAATTTTTCCCAACATAAGCTGAAAAGGTTTTACTGATGAAATGATTACTTCAATAATGCGGCTTGTTTTTTCTTCAATTACGCCACGCATAACTTGTGTTCCGAAAAGAAAAATAAACATGTAAATCATAATGCCAGCAAACATTCCCAGTGCAGTGCTTACTTCAGTGCTGCTTTTTTCTTCAAAACCATTGCCCGAAAATTTGAAAAGATTCAGGTCAATATTTGTATTTATTGATTCGATGACTTCTTTACTGATACCGGAAGTTTTCAGATTTATTGCTTCCATTTCTTTTTTCAGAACGGTTTCGATATATGATTTTACCGTAATACTGGGCTGACTTTTCTGATAATATAAAATTCCGGTTGATGGTTTTGAAACGAATTCTTCAGGTAAATACAAAACTGCATAATAACTGCTTGACTCGAGCGAATCCAAAACCTGGTCTTTTGTTTCGTTCAGGTATTCAAATTTAATATTATCGGTATCAGCAAATCGTTTATAAAATATTCCGCTATCATCAACTACTGCTATAGTTTTTAATTCGTCCGACATCTGCGCTATATAAACCGGCACAATCATCATGGCTGCCATTAATATTGGACCGAGAATGGTCATGATAATAAATGAGCGTTTTTTTACTCTTGATAAATATTCGCGGCTGATAATTATTGGAATTTTATTCATTGTTTATACTATTTGATTGTTCGATTGATAAATTGCTTGATGGCTGAAATTGTTAAATTGTTGCATTGTTGTTAAATGGTTAGATATTCATTATCTTTCCAATTAAACAATTGAATAGTTAAACAATTAATCAGTTTTGAAATCACCTTCAACCTGCGATATAAAAATATCATTCATGCTAGGTATGATTTCGTGAAATGACAGTATTTGTGCAAATGGCAGAATGGAATGTATCAGCTCGTTCTGGGATATTCCTTTGTTGGTTTTGATTTTTATCCTGGTGATCTCTCCTTCCGGTTTTTCTTCTATCAGCTTGAATTTGCCATTCATTATGGTTTCCAGGTTACCTGAAAAGTTTTCAAGTTCGAATTCGTAAATATCAGTTTTGAATTGTTTGCGAATATCTTTCACACTTCCGTCTAATATCTTTTTTGATTTATTGATAAGAGCAATATCGTCGCATAGCTCTTCAACAGAAGCCATATTATGAGTAGAGAAAATAATTGTAGCGCCGTTTTTTCTTAGCGTAAGGATTTCATCTCTCAGTAAATTCACATTAATAGGGTCAAATCCACTGAATGGTTCATCAAATATCAATAGTTTGGGTTCATGAAGTATGGTAACAATGAACTGAACTTTTTGCTGCATACCTTTGGAAAGCTCTTCAACCTTGCGATTCCACCATGCCTGGATCTCGAATTTTTCAAACCAGTATTTCAGTTTTGTTAATGCGTCTCTTTTTGAAAGACCTTTTAATTGAGCCAGGTATAAAGCCTGTTCACCTACTTTCATTTTCTTGTATAAGCCTCGTTCTTCAGGAAGATACCCGATTTGTTCAACGTGTTTCGAATTTAATTTCTCGCCGTTAAAGAATATTTCCCCTTCATCAGGACCCGTGATCTGGTTGATAATTCGGATAAGCGTGGTTTTTCCTGCGCCATTCGGGCCAAGTAAACCAAAAATACTTTGTAGCGGAACGGAAATACCTACCTTGTCGAGAGCAGTATGATTGGCAAACCGCTTACTAACATTTACTGCTTGAAAAATATCCATTCTGATTTTTATTTATTGCGAAATTAAAAAAAATCATAATACATGTTCCTAAATAAAAAACGCTACCGGTTTCCCTGTAGCGCTATTTCTATATTAATTAAACAATTTGATCATTTAACTCATTTGTCAATTAAATACTATAATTCCCAACTATTCATGCTTAAACATTTCTCTCATGCGTTCAAAGAAATTCTTGTCCTTATGCCCGGGAGTGGGTTTAAAATTAGGTGAATTCTGAAGTTTCTCCAGCATGGCTTTTTCTTCTTTAGTTAAATTTTGCGGAGTCCATACATTAATGTTTACAAGCAAATCGCCTCGTGAATAAGAGTTCAGTGAAGGCAACCCTTTTCCTTTCAATCGTAATACTTTTCCTGCTTGTGTACCTGCCTCAATTTTAACCCGTGCTTTGCCTTCAACAGTAGGGACTTCAATAGTGGTACCTAATGCTGCTTCGGGAATAGTGATGTAATGTTCATATAACAGGTTGTCGCCATCGCGTATCAGTTCAGGGTGTTCAGCTTCTTCAATAACAACTATCAGGTCGCCGGGGACACCACCGCGGGCTGCAGCATTTCCTTTTCCGCTAACCGAAAGCTGCATGCCTTCAGCAACACCTGCAGGGATATTTAATGATATGATTTCTTCGCCTTTAACAATACCGTTTCCAAAGCAGGTATTGCATTTATTGGTAATGGTATGTCCTTCGCCACCGCATTGAGGACAGGCAGATGCGGTCTGCATCTGGCCAAGGAAAGTATTGGTTACTCTTGTAACCTGTCCGGTTCCCCTGCAAGTAGAACATGTGGAATACGATGAACCGCCTTTAGCACCGGTTCCACTACAATCGGAACAGCTTATATATTTATTTACTTTTATCTTTTTTTCAACGCCTTTAAGAATATCTTCAAGGGTGAGTTTTACTTTGACGCGCAAATTTGTTCCTCTGTTAACCCTGCGTCCGCCACGTCCACCACGTGAACTGAAACCTCCTCCTCCGAACATATCGCCGAAAATATCACCGAAATGGCTGAAAATATCATCCATATTCATGCCTGCACCGCTGAATCCTGCGCCATTTCCAAGTCCTGCATGTCCAAACTGATCGTATTTCTGTCTTTTTTCGGGATTGCTTAAAACTTCGTATGCCTCGGCAGCTTCTTTAAATTTTTCTTCAGCGGCTTTATTTCCTGGGTTTTTATCGGGATGGTATTTTAAGGCCATCTGCCGGTATGCTTTTTTAAGTTCGGCTTCGCCGGCATTCTTAGTAACACCCAGTATTTCGTAATAATCTCTTTTCGTTGTCATTTTAATGTTTTTTGTAGCTTTATTCAGCTACTATTACTTTAGCATAACGTATTACTTTTCCATTCAGAAGGTATCCTTTTTCAACCACATCTACTACTTTGCCTTTCTGTTCATCGTTTTCAGAAGGAATGGTGGTAACCGCTTCATGAAAATCGGTATTGAATGATTCGCCTAATGTTTTAATATCTTCTATTCCTTTTTGTGTAAGGATATTTTTGAATTTAAGATAAATCAGGTTGATACCTTCGAGTGAAGAATTATCAGGCTGGTCTTTCATTGAAGTAATAGCGCGTTCCAGGTCGTCAATAACAGGTAATAATGTTTTAATGATATCTTCTGATGCTGTTTTAATCAGGTCAATTCTTTCTTTAAGTGTACGTTTCCTGTAATTATCAAATTCAGAATATAAGCGAAGAAACCGGTCGTTTAACTCTGCATATTTTTCTTCGGGAGTTGCTTCTTTTTTTTCTGGTTCTTTATTATTTTCTTCGGTCAACTGTTCCGTATTTTCTTGTGCCTGATTGTCAGATACGGGTTTTTCTTCTATCGCTTCGATATTTTCTTTTTCTGAAATTTCTTCTTTATTCCCTTTCTTCTTATTCATTTTCAGCATGTTTTTTATATTGATACATATTTTTTCGGAAAATTCCCGACTGAAATAACAAATAACCTGCCAATGGATTATGGCTGGTCATTTTGTCATTGCAAAAGTAATATTTTAATTATGAATTTTTACTTTTCGAGAAGCTCGTTAAGTTTTGCTTCCAGGTCTTTTCCCCTTAGATTTTTTGCAAGAACAACACCGTTCTTGTCGATTAAGAAATTAGAAGGAATAAGAGTTATTCCATAATTAAGGGCAGCTTCGTTACTCCAGAATTTCAGATCGCTTACATGGTATGGCCATTTAAGGCTGTCTTTCGCAATGGCATTTTTCCAGGCGGTTTTATCTTTATCAAGCGAGACGCTGAATACAGTAAACCCTTTACATTTCACTTTTTTGAATTTCTCATCTTTGAATTTTTTGTATGCAGCAACAACAGTAGGGTTTTCACGGCGGCAGGGTCCACACCATGATGCCCAGAAATCAACAAGTATCAATTTGTTTTTTATAGAAAAAAGAGAAACCATCGAATCGTTTGGATTTTTCATGCTGATGTTTGGAACGGTGTCGCCAACATTAATATCTTTTTTCATAAGTTCCCTGTTATCGGGAGTATTGAATGCATATAGACTAAAAACTATTGCCAGTACTATTAATGACGAGAAGAAAAATATACGTTTCATCTGTTTAAATTTTAAGTTTTTATAGTTACTCGCTCACACTTCCGATATTCATCGGAGCGCAACACGGGCTTGCTCGTGAATATCCATGCTTAATTTTTTACTACACTTATTTTAATAATTCTGTTTGGTGTAAATTTTTCATTTGCATGGATATTTCATAAAATTATTTTTTGCAAATATACGAAGAATCATGCCTGATTTATGCGATACGTTTAATATTTGCACCCAATGCTCTCAGGCGTTCATCAATATGCTGATAACCCCGGTCTATCTGTTCGATATTGTGAATAATGCTTTTGCCTTCGGCTGATAGTGCAGCAATAAGCAGTGATACTCCAGCACGTATGTCAGGCGATACCATGCTGATGCCCCGAAGCGGGAATTGCCTGTTAAGTCCAATGACTGTTGCACGGTGTGGGTCGCAGAGGATGATTTGTGCGCCCATGTCGATTAATTTATCAACGAAAAACAAACGGCTTTCAAACATTTTCTGATGTATCAATACGCTGCCTTTGGCTTGTGTGGCAACAACCAGTACTACACTTAACAGGTCGGGGGTAAAGCCCGGCCAGATAGCATCGGCAATGGTCAGGATGGAGCCATCAATAAAAGTTTCTATTTCATATTGTTTTTGTGATGGAATATAAATATCATCATTTCTGCGTTCGAATTTTATTCCTAGTTTTTTGAAAACATCAGGAATAACGCCAAGTTCATCGTATGCTGTATTTTTTATGGTGATCTCCGATTTTGTCATGGCTGCCAGTCCTATGAAACTTCCTATTTCAATCATATCGGGAAGTAGCCTGTGTTCTGTACCTCCAAGATAATCAACACCGCCAATAGTAATTAAATTAGAACCGATACCTGAAATTTTTGCACCCATGCGGTTAAGCATTTTGCAGAGCTGTTGCAGGTAAGGCTCGCAGGCTGCATTATAAATAGTAGTTACTCCTTCAGCCATAACTGCTGCCATCACTATGTTTGCAGTTCCTGTAACCGAAGCTTCGTCGAGCAGCATATAAGCTCCCTTAAGTTTTTTAGCTTCTACTTCAAAAAAATCTTCTCCTTGTTTAAATTTCAATTCGGCGCCTAATTTCTGCAAACCGATGAAATGTGTATCAATACGGCGGCGCCCGATTTTGTCGCCACCGGGTTTTGGAATAAATCCTTTGCCAAACCTTGCAAGCAGCGGACCTAAAATCATCACTGAGCCGCGCAGACTTGTTGCCTGTTTTATGAAATCATCGCTCATCATGTAATCGAGATTGATGTCATCAGCCTGGAAAGAATATGTATCGTTGTTTATTTTTTTTGTTTTTACACCAAGCGAAGCAAGGAGTTCAATAAGCTTATTGATGTCGCGAATATCGGGAATGTTGCTGATGGTAACTTTTTCGGGAGTTAACAGCGTAGCGCAGATTACCTGTAATGCTTCGTTTTTTGCACCCTGCGGAATAATTTCCCCTTTTAGTTTATGTCCGCCAATAACTTCAAATGAACTCATATCAGATAAGTTTGAAATTCGTTGCAAGATAAGAAAAATCTTTGTGAAAAAAAGTTAAGAAATTAGAAGTTTACAAGTCGATAAGTTGAAAAGTTAACAAGTTGACAAGCTTTGCCCTTTTGCTTCCGATAGAAAGAAATTAATAAAATCAGAAATTTAGTCTGCCGCAGCGAAGCAATTGAACAAACGAATAATCGAGCGACAGAACATCAAACGACAAACAAAGAACTTACTGATTACTGTTTCCCGAATTGTTATTATTCTGCTGGTTATTTGATTGATTGTTTTGCTGATTATTTGATGGATTATTCTGTTGGTTGCTTTGTTGTTGGTTGCTTTGATGATGTTGCTGGTTGCGGTTTTTCTGGTAATTGTTTGAGAAATTTTTTCGGTTGCTATCTCTTTTAGGATTTTGCTGCTGACTTTTATAATTGTCGCGGCGTTTGCTAACAGCAAGAATATCGCGGGTATTGTTGAGTCTCATTTCTTCTTTCAGTTTCAATTTCCCTTCTGAAAGCATTTCAAGGTGTTGCAGTATCACTTCATCATCAACCGATTCGCGATTCCAGTTGAGATACGACTTTTTCATATGATTGGCTATGGCAATAGTAAGTGCATCTTTCTGCGGCCCATCCTCTTTCTCAACAATTTTTTTAATAATCTTTTCAATATTCTTTCCGTAATGCTTAAACGAAATATTATATGAAGGGTAAGAAATTTTTTCGGGTTTTGCATCGATGCTTTCCTGTGATGGTATAGGAAATGGCGAATCAACATCGAGTTTAAAATTCGACAGGATGAAAAGATGATCCCATAATTTATGTTTGAATTCATTGTTGTCGCGCATTTGCGGGTTAAGCTGCGACATTACACTAACAATAGCTTTGGCTAATTTGTTGCGTTTTTCGCGGTCTTCAACGCTAACGGCATACTCGATCATTTTTTTTATGTTGCGTCCGTATTCTTTAATTGGCAACTGTTCGCGGGTGGTATTATACTCCATGAATATAAAATTTGGAAAGATAAATTAATAATAAAAGAAATGTAAAAATTAGGTTATAAATAAAATTGTAGTTGTAATACGATGCAAATATACAAAAAAATTAAAAACAAATTTTTAATGTTTAATTGTTAAATGATATGAAGTCGTTTCTATCGCTGGATAGATAATTTTAATAAATAATTTTGCAACCTGATAAAATATAGTCCATCCGGAATCTGGCTAATATTAAGCGTTACATCAGTTTCTGCTGAAACTATTTCTTTATTGAGAATAATTTCGCCTTTGGCATTTATAAATTCAATTATGATTTTTTTGTTTCTTAATTCATTGGGGATACTAATATTTACAAGCCTTGTGGCTGGATTAGGAAAAACAGAAATAACGCTGTTTTGAAATTCATTAATTCCCGATGTGTCAGGTTTAGAAATTATATGAACTACTGCACTGGCTATTGTAGAACCAATTAATTCGCCTGTTTGTGCCACAGGAGTAACCTCAAATTTAATCCACTTATTCAAATCAGAAGGCTGAACAATATAAGTATTACCGGTGCCGGAAACTACGCTATTTACCAACCATTTAAAAGTTGAAACTCCTTCGGAGTCATTATCTGCATCGGTGTAAGTGTAATTAAGTTTTAAGGTATCGCCTATGTAACCATATCCTGAAGCTGGAGCAGTAGTTCCTGAAATATACAACTCTAAAGCTACCGGAACAGAATTAGATGAGCAAATAGTATTTACCAATATTGTAGCTGCTGCCACTATTGTAGCAGGACTATACATAGTTGGGGTAATGTTTATCTGAGGTAAAGTCACATTTGTAACGATAGTATTCACAGGAGTAGAACTTACCCCTGCATCTGTTCCATCACAAACTTCTACAGTCGAATCAGCTTTAACAAGATAAACAGAGCCATTGTATTGACCAGTTGAAATATACCCGCCGTCACTTGACTTGCTTACTGAATAAAGCCACTGTCCTGTAGTCGACTCAATATTTTCACTGAAAATAATGTTGCCGTTTGAGTCAATTTTGGTTATTAGATTATAAAAACCAGAATTGTAACCAGCAATAATAAAGTCATTTCCAGCAATATCTACTGAGTAACCAGCAGACTGTTTGTCATTACAGCCAATGCTTCTAGTCCACAAAGTATCCCCAACGGAATTAGTCCTTACTGCGTAAATACTTCTTCCAGTTGAAGAAAAACTTTCTGAATACCCCACAGCAATAAATCCGCCATCAGGAGTTTCTTTAACAAAAATTCCGAACTCCAAAGAGGTTCCTCCGTATGTTTTTGCCCAAACTTCATTGCCATTGGCATCGAGTTTTAAAAGCAAAAGGTCAGTGCTAGTTGATGGATTATACCAATCTGCACAAACTATGAAACCACCATCAGAAGTCTTCTTAAGAGTAACATAGGTAGGGCCATCACTATTTCCTCCAAACAAAATCGGAGTAACTAAATTGCCATCAGCATCAAACTTAACAACAAAAAGTGCATCATAAACTGTACTGAAAGCAAAAGTCATACCAGTAGCAATGCAACCACCATCAGCTGTAACTTCAATGGAATAACATTCAGTTGAATTCATACTCGTTCCATCTCCATAAAAGGATCTAGACCAAATTAAGGTTCCATTTGATGCATCTATCTTTAAAACATAAGCTGCATCTATTCCTTTTGAGATGAAAGTAAAAGTAATCCCGCCAACAAACAGATATTGCCCATCTGTTGATAAAGTCATGGTCATTCCCTGTTCTGTGCCACTTCCACCATAAGTGAAATGCCACATTGGATTGCCCCATTTGTCCATTTTAGCGACAAAGAAGTCGCCATTCATTGTACCCATAACGGCATAATTACCGTCAGGTAATTGTAGAACGCTTCTACCTTCTCCGTTAGTACCGTAATACTTCTGGAAGGTATTTTGTGCTTGAGTGTTCTGGGTCAATAGGCAACCGAGAACAACAAACACAATTCTTAAAAAATTAAGAAAGTTTTTCATTTTGTTGTCCTCTTGAGTTTTCTTGTTTGTAATTTTTTTTCAAAGATAGTTTTAAAATGAATAATAATGACAATGGCTTTAGTCCTTAATAATATATGAAATAATGTAAAAAATTTGCTGCGCTTTTCTGCGTTTTTTTCTGCGATAATCTGCGAGAAATATTATTCAAGAATTTTAAGTTTTGCAAATTTCAGAAGTAATTGCTTTTGCCCGATATTCTCGAAAAATACAATAGCTTTTTTATCTACTGCATTTCCTTCAATGCTGATAACTTTACCATTACCGAATTTGGCGTGTTCCACCTGCATGCCCACTTGAAGTTTTTCGGTAATATTTTCAGTAAATTCAATATTAATAGCGGTTTTAGGTTTTGCTTTTTCAATAGGTACAAAATTCTTTTTTACTGAAATGCCCGGTTGTGTTGGTTTTGGGCTGAATATTTTTTGTTTGCTGCCGGTGTCGAAAATGAATTCGTCGGTTTGTACTGTTTTTCGTTTTGGAAAATCAATATAGTTTGGATTCAATTCTTCAATAAAGCGGCTGGGTTCGCAAAAGTTCAGGTTGCCCCATTTGTAGCGGGTTTCAGAGTATGATACTGTGGCTCTTTTCATGGCACGTGTTAAAGCCACATAAAATAACCTGCGCTCTTCTTCAAGTTCTGTGCGGGTTCCGAGCGACTGCATTGAAGGGAAAAGATTTTCTTCCACACCTACAATATAAACATGAGGAAATTCAAGACCTTTGGCAGCATGTATGGTCATCAGTGAAACATAATCGCTGTCGTCTTTCTTGTCGGGATCTTCAGCATCAGTGAGCAGCGAAATATCCTGGATATATTCTGCAAGCAATTTCTGTGGAGCTTCATTGTTCTCTGCTTCTTCCGTTTCGCTGAA
The DNA here is from genome assembly GCA_035353855.1 of Bacteroidales bacterium. Classification (NCBI taxonomy): domain Bacteria; kingdom Pseudomonadati; phylum Bacteroidota; class Bacteroidia; order Bacteroidales; species Bacteroidales bacterium. Next base: position 20,328 of record DAOQAK010000061.1, read on the forward strand.
TGCTTTTATACCATTCAATAGCTCTTCAATGTTTTGCTGACGGCCAATACCTTCAATAGTTGTGTCTTCACTTAAATCCTTCAATAGCCCCGAAGAGCGGACAATATGATCGGCAACACTCCATGCATTTTTTGATTTAGCCATGGCTGCAAAACTTTTTATCATATTGGCAAAATCTGCAATTTTTTCGCCCGCACTTCCGAACCCATACGATTTAATATTATCTACAATTTCCCAGGGTGATTTATTATTCTTATCGGCTTCAACCATTATTTTTTCCTGGGTGGTTTTTCCTATTTTCCTGTTAGGATAATTTATGATACGCCATAAAGCCTCTTCATCATTATGATTTAAAGAAAGCCTGAAGTAGGCTATCAAATCTTTTATTTCTTTGCGCTTGTAAAAAGACAAGCCTCCGAAAATTTTATAAGGTATGTTCAGTTTACGTAATGCTTCTTCCATTGCACGGCTTTGCGCATTGGTACGATAAAGCACGGCAAAAGAAGAATTCATAAGTTGTTGCTGCATTTTTTGTTCAAAGATGGAACGGGCTACAAGTTGTCCTTCTTCATTATCTGTAGTGGCTTTAAGCAGTTGTATCTTTTCACCGTCATCATTATCAGTCCAGATTTCTTTAAAAATTTGCTCCTTATTATTAACGATGATACTATTTGCAGCGTTCACGATATTTTTTGTGGAGCGGTAGTTTTGTTCCAGCTTGAACACTTTCATGTCAGGATAATCATTCTTCAGGTTCAGGATATTCTTGATATTGGCCCCACGGAACGCATATATACTTTGAGCATCATCACCCACCACGCAAATATTTTCGTTATTAGCGGCGAGTTTTTTTACAATAAGGTATTGGGCATAATTGGTATCCTGGTATTCATCAACAAGGATGTATTTGAATTGTTGCTGGTATTTATAGAGGACTTCAGGGAAATCGCGAAGCAGGATATTCATTTTAAAAAGCAAATCGTCGAAATCCATTGCTGATGCACGCATCAGACGCTGGTCGTATAATGAATATATTTCGCCCATTCGTGGTTTTCCCGACATCCTGTCTTGTTGCTGTATTTCGGAATTATCGTTGTATTCGCGCGATGAAATCAAATTGGTCTTTGCTCCTGATATACGCGACATCACATAATTTGGCTGGTATGTTTTATCATCCAGTTCATTTTCTTTGATGATTTGTTTTATTAAAGTTTTCGAATCATCGGTATCGTAAATGGTGAAATTATTGGGATAGCCAAGCCTGTGTCCTTCAATGCGCAGGATGCGGGCAAATATGGAATGGAATGTTCCCATCCACACATTTTTTGCATCGGCAAATCCAACAATTTTTATAATGCGTTCTTTCATTTCGCGGGCAGCCTTGTTAGTAAAGGTGAGTGCGAGAATTTGAAACGGGTCAGCTCCAATATTTAAAAGGTATGCAACTCGATAAGTAAGCACGCGAGTTTTACCGGAACCGGCGCCTGCAATAACCATCACAGGACCATCGGTACAAAGCACTGCCTCGCGTTGCGCGTCATTCAGGTCTTTCAGAAAATCAGCCACAATAAAAAATTTTTGATTTTCAAAATTACTTGAAATTATTGGATTGAATTGAAGTGTTGAAAAGTTTTTAATTTTATAGAAGTTGACAAGTTGATAAGTAGACAAGTAGACAAGGGAAAAAGAGTTCAGTCCGCCAAGGCGGATAAGAATGCATATAAGAAGTCTGAATTAATTTTAAAATTTGTTTAGGGGGTTAAGACATTAAACTTTTAACAAATGAAATTGATAGACTATTTGGTAATTATAATTAAACACCAAATATTTAATAGTATTTTTAAATTATCATCGTTGAGTATAATCAACTGATGTTACGCAAAATCATTATTTGTGTCGAAACAACATTATTTTATTATTATTATTATGTCCAGTTAGGGACAACAGCTTGGTAAAGAAAAGTACAACTGACTTCTTATTGTACCGTAGGTACTAAACTTTCAAGACTATATAGCTTTCAAGCACGCTCAGTTAATTGGGTTGTGCCTATCTGCCTCGTCGTCAAGACGGGCAGCACACAACTTCATAGTGGTTATATATTTTACCAAGCGGTTATGCCTACCTGCCTCGTCAGTTAGGCGGGCGGCATATACTCTTAAAATCCTTATTAATTAAAGTTTTTAAAATTTTATTTTGGGTTTTGCGTAACATCAATAATTATTATAAGGTGTCATTTTTATTCATTTCAATAAACAAAAAACTTTAGTCGTAAGTTTAATTTTTAGGATTCTTCTGTAATCCTTATCAGTCATGCTTTCGGTTAATTTTTTTTCGATTACCTTATCTATATGAACATTGATTACGTATTAGAATTTTTTTGATTTTTAGAATTTGAATTTTACAATTTATAAATTGGGACCAAAAAAGAAAAAATACGAATGAAGTTTATTCATAGAGCCTGTTTAAATTTTTTTCAAAAGAATTTTTATAGCAGCAATTTTAACCAT
>DAOQAK010000062.1 GCA_035353855.1 Bacteroidales bacterium
TCTTTAGACTTCATAAACTTTTTGCTTAGTCCCCAGAAAATTTATGTGACCCATTTTTACCTTCTTCATAATAATTCAATTACATTTTATAAATACTGTTGCAATTAAAATTTTAATGTCTGACCATCATCCAGGTTCTGATATCCGGAAGTGATCAGTTTATCGCCTTCTTTAAGCCCATCCAAAACTTCAGTATAGCCATTATAATTTTGACCGATTTTTATTTTAACTTTTTTTGCTACATACTTGTCGCTTTCCTTAACTGCTATATAAACATAATTCTCATCTTCCACTTTCTGAATAACATTTACCGGAATAGAAAATGCAGAATCAACATGATAATCATTTATTTTTATTATAGCTATCATATTTGCCCTGTATGTTTCATCGCTGTTGTCCAGTTTAACTTCAACTGTAAACGTTCTGTTAACAACATCAATAAATTTACTCGAGAAAGAAATTTTTGAAGTAACTTCTTTATTAAGATCGGGGAATTTTACTATGACTTCATTTCCTGATTTTAATTTTGAAGCATATGCTTCAGCTACATCAGCTGACACTTTTACTTTTGAAAGATTAACCACCTGGAATGCCGTAGTATATCCGGGTGTAACCATTTGTCCTACTTTAATTGGAATTTCTTCTATTGTACCATTTATCGGAGAAACGATCTTCGACATCGCAATCTGTTCTTTTAATGTTTTAATACTATTTTCAACTGTTTCTTTATTATTTTTTGCAGTAAGATATTGTACTTCCGAACCAATCTTTTGATCCCACAATCTTTTTTGCTTGTTGTATATGTTTGTAACAAAGGTCAATGATGAATCAAGTGTTGCCAGAGATTGTTTCAGCACGGCATCATCAAGTTGAGCAAGAACCTGTCCTTTTGTAACTATATCTCCTTCCTTCACATTTATCGCTGTAACCACGCCAACATTTTTAGGACTTACCGCGATGTTTTCATCTCCGTCAATTTTACCTTGTACTTCCAGGTAATGGTTGAATTCATCTTTTTTCAAATCGGTAATAACAACTTCGGTAATTTTATCTTTTCCGGTTCCTGTACCTTCCTCTTTGGCTATTTCATTTTCAAGATTTTTGATTTGTTCAGCGATCTCTTGATATTGCTTTTTTAATTTTTCGAGCTTGGATTTTTTGTCCGTACTACAAGAGATGATAAATAATCCGGCAATTGCAATTAATAAAATCTTTTTCATAATAATATATTTTATTTTAATAATTTTTCTAATTCTGATTTTGCTGTTGTAAGTTCAATTATTGAAGTATAGTATTCTGACTGTGCCTGTAAATACTGGTTTTGAGATACAGTAAGTTCCATGCTGCCAATGATACCTTCCTGGTATTTAACCAGGCTTTTATTATAAATTTTTTCTGCTAAAATCACATTTTGTTTTTTTGTAATATAGGTATTCAGCGCTGTTGTGTATTTTGATTTTGCATTGATAAATGTTGTCTGCAACCCCAATGATACCTGTTGTTTTAAGTTCCTGACTTTTTCCAGCCCGATCTTAGCCTGTTGAATTTTTGCTATTTTCATTCCGCTGCCAAAAATCGGGATGTTCATACTTACACCAACTAAATTAGGAGGTGTAAATGAAAATGACTTATCATTAAAATTTTCCTGGTGTGAATAAAAAGCTACTACATCGGGTAACAACGCTGATTTCTGAAGTTTTAAATTTAATCCCGATAATTTTTCCTGTGTTTCCATTAATTTATAATTCACATTATTCTCTACTTTAAAATCTTTTAAAGTAAGTCCTGCCAGGTCTGAAGTTTCAAGTAATGAATTTAAATTATCAGTAAGAACAATTGTCTTGCTAAGCTCAATCCCCATCTGGTATTTTAATAAATTTTTCACCACTTCAAGCTGACGGGTTATCATATCGCGGGTATTTTTGATAGTGCTTAAAGTAAGCTGCATCTGGTCAACATCGGTTTCTTCAACCAGCCCTTCAGCATTCATGCTTTTTATGTACGTATATAATTTTTCAGTGTTAGAATATATCGTATCCAAAATATTTTTATTTTCCTGTGCAATCAAAACAAGGTAGTATGCATTTGAAACTTCTTCAACTGCATCTATATTTGATTTGGTAATACTAATTTCAGAAAATTCTTTATAAATCTTTGCTGTCTGCAATCCGACAAGATATGCACCGTTAAAAATTATTTCGGATACAGTAATATCATATGTCAAACCCCATTTCATATCGTTTTCAGTAACCGTTTCGGAACTGGCATTTGCTTTACTGATACTGTCGAGTTTAGTAAGTACAGGTATATTTCCTGTATTATATGCAAGCGATCCAAGCATGCCATAAATCTGACCAAAGTTTTCACCAAATGAATTAAATTGTTCTATGGTTGGTGATAGTGTAATCATATATGAATATGATAAAGTTGAATTCACTTGCGGTAAGCCAATAGTAGTGGTTTCCCATATTTTCTTTTTAGCGATTTCCAAATCGAGATTTGCATTTTTTATTACCGGGCTGTTTTGCATTGTATATTCCAATGCCTGTGATAAAGAAAATGACATTACGCTATCTTTAGCATTTTGAGCTATAGAACCGCTAATTAAGAAATAAAATAAAATTATGATACACGTCTTTTTCATATTCGATATTATTGTCGTTCGTCAATATTAAGTTTCTTCTCCAGGTACTCTATACCTTTTTTATTTGCAATTCCCCTGATGTGATATATGAATAATTCTTTAAAAATGTTTTCAAATGAAAAATTTTTCTCTTGCATTTTTTCAAAAAGTTTAGTCATTTCTATTCTGAAAAGATACAAGTGAGCAATAATATCAACATCAAGATTACTCCTATACAGTCCTTCTTTTATTCCCTGTAACATATTACTTTTAGTCAATTCATAAACAAGCTCCATTCGGTTCATGATCGTTTTTGACCATATTTCCGGATAATATTTCTGCAGATCGAAAGTAACTGAAGTATTAGCTTGTTTCAGCATTTGTGTAAGATAACGACTCATCTGCAAAAGGTTCTCTATTGCATTATTTGTATTATCTTCTAATTTATTAAGCCCTTCCATTAACATATTCATATAATGACTAACAACCTTTTGTACCAGGTCATCTTTATCTTTAAAATATTGATAAAGGGTTTTTTTTGAAATTCCCAGCTCCTTCGCAACATCATCCATAGTAACACTACGAATGCCGTATTTCATATAAAGCTGTGAGATTTTTAATATTACTTCTTCCATCAATTTTTTATTTGAGTGGACAAATTTATATAAAATAAACCAAGGAAACAAATTTAATACAAATAGTTTCCTTGGTTTTTTTGATACATTATTATATATTTTTCTCATTTTCTATTAGAAAAAATCATATTAAGAAAGAAAATTTAATATTTTTGACACTCCAAACATAATTTCATTATACTTAATATGGCAAGAAGCAACGACATTAAGCAAAGAACAATAAAAGCTGCACGTGAACTTTTCTTCCAGCAGGATTATACTCATGTTTCAATTAATGATATCATAAAAAAAGCTGATATCAGCAAGAAAACACTTTACCGTTATTTTGAATGTAAAGATGATATCCTGATTGAAGTGGTAGATGATTTCACATATAAACTTACAAGCAGCATAAATGAATTTTTAATGAGGGAGGATATTGAATTCCCTGAAAAATTAAAAATTATTTTTACAAACACCGCTGTAGCGCTTTCAAAAATTTCACCATGCTTTATGAATAATATCAGGTACTCATCGCCTGAGGCATGGAAAAAAGTTACATCTTACAAAAGAGATATTTCTAAAATGTGCTTTTCATTCCTGATGGATGAAGGAATAAAGAAAGGACATATTTCAAAAAATATCAATAAAGATATTGCATTGATAACATTCCTCTCAGCTGTGGAAAGCTTATTCGATCCAAGCTTCCTGGATCAACTTCCAAAAGATATGGTAGCACGCATCCCCCGTTCGCCAAAAGATCTTTTCGATGGTATTGTTAAAGTAATTTATGAAGGTATTTTATCCGAAGAAGCGAAAAAGAAATATCTTTATAATGTTTAATATCAACTGGGTTTTCCCGGGAAAGGTTATTTTATACTTTGGCTATTCGAGTTTGCAAAAAAAGCAACCTCGAACGCTCAGCCTGCCTTGCCGTCCAGGTAGGTATAACTGAATCTAAGCATTTTTGCTTTACAAATCTGCTAAGATTCTGTATATTTAAGCTCTTTAATAAAAGAAATCATCTCTTTTACAAATATTTTATTTAGAGGCAATTTAGGATTACTATATATAGTGGTCATTTGTTTTTGTTTGTCTATAAAATCACAATCTTTCAAAACATGATTCATATTTTTAATGATTATTTTCTTTGCAGCAGGATTAGCTGTCGACAATAAATTTGCTTCTGATTCGGAAACCTGTATGTCTGTTGAGCCCTGAAGGATCAATACAGGTACCGTTATTTTTTTTATCTCTTCCTGCGGGTTGTATTTCATCCATGAAATCATATAAGGTTGTATGCTTGGCCTGAATAAACTATATAAATATTTTGGGACGTTTGTAAGCGTATCACCTTTTTTTAATGTATCCATCATCGGGAAAGCCAAATCTTTTAGTGATTGTGGCTGTAATGCCAATTGCTCTTTCAAAATTTCGTCTATTGAACGAGCTGCACCCGATATGGAAATATAAGCATTAACCTTAGGATTATCAACAGATGCAACCATACCTATCAGCGAACCCTCGCTATGCCCTGCAATAATTATTTTGTTGAATCTATTGTCTTTTGATAAAAATTCGATCCATGCTTTTACATCATCAATATAATTTTCGAAACGCATGTTCTTTTCTTTGAACGTTGTGTCTTTGCTTTCACCAATTCCGCGCTTATCAAAACGAACAGATGCAATTCCGTTTTTCTGAAGTTTTTCAGCAATTAATTTATATGAATTTGTATTCACCCCTAACAACGGACTGTTACCGTTCCTGTCGGTTGGACCGGAGCCTGCAATGATCAATACAACAGGAATATTATTTTTATTTTTGGGTAAAGTCAAAGTTCCTTTTATTTCGCCTTTTAAAGTCTTAAGTATAATTGGCTCTTCCTGCGAAAATCCATTTGTAATAGTAAAAAAACTTAAAATTGTAAATAATAAAATTGATTTCATCTGAACAAAAATTATAATGTGTAAAATTTTTATTTTATCAGGGATGTTTTTTAACCCTTATAAGTATATATGAATGCCAATAGGAATGGCAAAGTTATCAATATTGAAATGATTAATGGTTTCCATATTTTCTTTTTTCCATAATTATTATCCATTGGAAAATATTTTTTATAAAAATATTCCGTTAAAATAAGTCCACCGGCAACGTTGCAAAAAAAGCTCAATGATGACATAGGTTGAGCAGGGATATTTACGATGAACATCGACAACAACGTATACAAAATTGAAAATATCAAAACAATATTTGCTTCTTTCTTTTTACCAATGTCGTTAAGGTTTTGCATTAAAAGTACACCACCAAATATTGAAGTAAAAAAAACTGAAAATCCAAAAATTGTTCCCTTAGAATAAATAGGTGTATTGCTTTCGGGAGTATCTGTTGAGTTTTCATCAAGCTCTTTATTTTCGTTTTCCATAATATAAAATTCGGATTTTGATTTTGCAATCGGTATAAAACATCAAAAGTAGAATGTTTATACAATTAAATAAAGAAATTTTTTTTAATAATTTTAAATAAAAAAAAATAAGGGAAACTAGTTTAGATGAATTGACATAGAGTATAAGCTATTGACGCATCATTTGATTACTTTAAACAGATCAATAATCGATACTATTTATCTTCTTCAAGCAACCCGCGTTTTTCCATATCTGCAATTACGGAATCAATAAAGCTTTTTGCAGCAACTTTTTTCCCTACAGATATTCCTATTCCCAGGTAAGTATATAATGCCAATTTTGATAATACGCTTGTTACAGGACGTAAAGGCGACGACTTTTTCCTCAGGCGTTCAAGCACAGGGCTGATTTCTTTTTTATATAAAGGATTCTCACCGTTTTTAATATTGAAAAATACGGCGCCGAATCGCTTGATCATTTTTTTTCTTAAACTTAACAGGTAACTCAGTTTTACTTTTGGATAAGGGAATTCTGTTTCTTTTTCAGGTTTTATTATTTTGTATTTACCTGTTGCTTCATCTTTAACTACGCGAATATCGGGGATTATAGGAAGAAAGATATTTCCGTCGTTTTCGCTTTTAATTTCAAAATCTTTTTCCATTCCATCGTAGCCGAATACGATTATCGGATTTTTTACATTTACCGGCACACTGAAAAAACGTTGTAAAAATTTCTGACAATTTCTTCTGCCAAGCATGAAATCATGAACACGGAATTTTTTACTGAAGAAACCGCCAAAACCGCCAAGTGCCCCACAGGCAATACTATATTCTTCGGTTTTACCTTTTGATGAACGAATAGGCGAAATCATAAAGCGGGTATAATTTTCTTCGCTGAATGCTTCTCTTATCTGATCTGTTTTCAACATCAACTGCTGACGCATTGCGCCTAAAAGTGATGCAGCTGCAAATTTAATTGCAATCAATGGAAAATAATTCGGATCGGGGCCATCGCTATAATTTGGAAAAGGGTCAATCATTAAAAGTGTAGTATCGAACTTATCGGAAGATTTATTAAACACATATTTTTCGGCGGCTTCTTTTCCCTGGACTTTTTCAATTTCTGCTCTTCTTCTGTTTTCAAGAATTTTTTCGGTAAGTTCAAAAGGTTCATTATTAATAACGCCTCCATCAACATTTACATTCTCGTAATCGGACAATGGGTTTACGATAACATCTTTATGGTTATCATCTCTCAGCAATGGATTATCGTTAATAAATTTCGGATCGCGTTTTATAACCCTTGGGATAAGACCAACAGGAAATGCGCCGGTAGCCATGGCAGCATTAATCAGCAAATCTTTATTTAACCCATCCTCATCCTTAAAATGTAACGGTATTTTCCCGTCATTATGATACTTGCCTGTTTCATTAAGCTGAAAATGCATGATATCTTTATGCATTGTCATCCAATAATTGCTTTCACCTAAAGCTGTAGTAAAATTTAATTTATAATTATATCCCCGTAAATTTGTAATAGTGGTAAGCAATTCCATATCATCGGCAAAATAAGGTCGCTTAAAGTTTGTGTCTTTAACAACATTATTTATAGTGCGATTGGCAATCACATCAATAAAATCGGAATTGAAACCTGACTTCACTTCTTTACAGGGATTCTTTTCTTTATTTTTTATATCACCTATGCTAAGCATCTGGTTCATCATATCGTTACCATGCTTTTCTGTAAGATTCACCCATGAATTGAACAAAGGATTTTTTTTACCTTCATCACCTTCGTAATTTTTCTGACTGATATGAGGAAAATCATTTTGTATTGAAGCCGCTGTAATAGCAGCAGTCATGCCACCTGCAGAAGCTCCGCTTAATACTTCAATACATACATCATGTATAGGAACACCGGGCAAATTTAGTTCTTTTGCTTTCTGCCAGTTTTCCAATGCTTCCATTAAATAATCAATAACTCCGGCTGTGTATGCACCTGCAGAAACTGCACCTGCCATACAAACGCCAATACGAAACGTGTTTTTATCAGTTGACATGATTAATTTTTTTGGTGATGTTATAAAATAAAAAGAGAGCGGACACTAGGACCACTCTCATAAAGTAAACTAGAATAAAAATAGAATCTCTCTATTGATAGACGTAGACGATTTTCCATATCTGCCCCCATATACAACGTTGCTACAATCACCTTTCGGTTATCGCATCATAGTAATAAAAAACATTATGAACTTTCGTCATAACAAAAATAAAATTTTTATTAATATGAAGAACGTTTTGTAAAAAAAAAATTAAAAAATTCTGTCTTTATTTACACTATAAAAATAAGGCAATGCAAAATCGGCAATAACATTCTTGCCATCATGCAATAAAATAAATGTACCGCCTTTATACACTCCGCCAAGATATTCCAATCCTTTAATTTCCGATAATGAAATCTCATTTAAAGGTTCTGACTTTGTATATAATCCAACCAAATCATCTCGCAAATCAAAGATTTTATATTCATTGATATGATTTTTTATAAAGTCGTACGAACCAGCTGTAGCCGAGTTTGTAGTTGTTGTAGCCTCGCCAGTTGTGGCTGCTTTAACTTTTGTAGTCTTATATGATTTGGAATTGAACTCAGGAGAAATAATAAGGTTGCAATATGCATTCACATCGTCCAATACTTTTTTAACATTAGGGACATCACGATAAGATGTCTGTGTGAAGGTTTGTTTTATTTTGTCGAGATTTACAGCAATATTCGATAATACTTTATCACTTCCCTGTTTTTTTATCTCTTCGTTTACTGCTTCAACAAATAATTTATATTTATCAGTAAATAGTTCAAAATTGTTTTTAAATCCCTGCCATGCCTGGTTTGTAATATCAACTTTCAATAATTGCACCGGGATATCCAATTGTTTAACCAGGTTACTCAGGTAATCATAAGTTTTATTAATTGATAGCCCCAAGTGCCCCTCGATCCTGTAGAAAGGATAATCATTGAGGTTGAGTATAAACTCTGTTTTATAATTTTCAGGTTTCGATAAATCGCTCCAGTAATAATTATAAACCATATCGAGCGATGAGTCCAGGTCATGTGCATGCCAGTTTTGAAGTAGCGAATCGTTTCTTTGTAATTCCAGAATGTGATAATAATATGGGATCGAACGGTTGCCAAGTTTTTCTGAAAAGCCTTTACAGGGAATTATTTTTATACATTTCGAAACATCTTTTATTTCTGATACTTTAGTGTTCTCAAAGATTATTTTTATGTTTTCTAAAAATTTTCTTGTAAATGAGTAATTCGATTTTATCAGTTCAGCGATTAAAGCGGATAATTTTTTCCCCGGAATGAATTGCTTAAAGAGCGCGGCAATCCTCAGATACAACTTTGCCAAAATAATTTTATCGGCATTGTACTGCTCATTATTTTCTGTTTCAGTAAAAGTATACCTGTAAATATCATTCTGCACATATGGAATAGCGCCAAGTACAAGCAAAAGGTCTTTTCGCGACGCAGAAGAAAAAGTATATTTATGAATAAAATTATTATATGCATTTACGAATTCATTCACCGCTGCCTGAATATCATTAAAAGAAGAAAGATAATATATCATAAAATCGCCGGAAATGGATTTATGAAATATTTTCAATGCGTTTTTCAATTGCGTGTTCTCATGAGGCAACAGTGTGGAAACTTCTTCAGTGGTATGTTTTAAAAAATTTTCAAGCAAATTCATATTGACATCAACCAATGTTTGTGTAGCTTTATTAAAAGCAGTAACACTTTTTATTTCGGAGATATGTGAAAGTTTTTGAATTTTCAAATAATTCAATTCGGAATAGTATGAATTAATTTTCTCAAGCACTGATAAATCCATCAGTACCGGGCGATAAATAATATTATCGTACGAGCTGTTTATGTTGCAATCGCTGGGATTACAGTTAAACGAAGTTTCTCTTAATAAATCCACCACGAGAGCCAATCCGTATTTTGAAAATTCGGATTGCGGGATATTAATTGATTTAACTATATCGCTGTTGGGAATTATTTTTTTCGATTTAATTTCATCAGCAGTAAAAAGCAAATATTTAATTCCTGAAAAAGAATTATATATTTTTTTCTCAGCATTCAATATATCGCTATCAGCAATATAATCGGAATATAGCACCATATATTCATAGGCAACCGCTTTAGGGAATGAAACCGAATAGCCATCAGAAGTTACGCCAAACCCGGGATTCACAGTAACCTTGGTAAGTTTGCTGCTTGCATTTATTGTGTTGTCAAAATCCAGCCCGCTGATAATTCCGCTACCAATCATTTTTGAACGGGTTAATCGTTCCTGTTCTTCGACATAAGAAAATGAATTGTTTAAATCTTCGCTGGTCAGGAATTGACTTGTCCGGTAATATGGATATTTAAATATTTTCTGTTCCATTTTAAAAAAATGTTTGTTGTTTTGTTATTGAGTTTTTTCTAAAGTTTGTCCTATTATTACTGTTCGTGCTTATTGAGTTCTTAGTTTGATTCACTACTTTTTAATTTTATTTTTTATTTTACTTGTCAGTCTTCGATGAACTCAGACTGACCGATGAACTCAGACTGACCGATGAACTCAGACTGGCAAGTTTTATTAATTAATTTATACCGATACGGAACAGATTTGCATTTTTCTTATTTTGTTCCTATCGGTATAACTCGTTCTAATCAAATTTGCTTTTGCATTCTTAATAAGAACGATTACATATTATGGTTTTTTCTTTTTTATTGTTTTTGTTTTTGTAATAACTGTTGCTTTTGTTGTTTTCTTTTTAAGTGTTGGTAAAACCACTTCCCCTTCAAACGCCCAGTTCTGGTTACTGCCTCCTGCAAGAGCAGTGTTATCCAATATTACAGGAGTTTGTTTTACATTACCTGAAATAAAATCAAAAGGTTCATCCAATATTGATGGAGGATACATATTATTTAATGACGACAATGTTGCTACTGCATCGTTCAATGCTTTTTTATATGCAGAAATAATGGTCTTCACATTTTTATTCCCGGGGCTGAAAAGTTTATTCAATTGTGTGATGAAAGCTTCATAATTTGTTTCCATTTCAAACATTTGTCTTGGATTTATCCAGCAAATTTTTAATGCCACATGAGCGGGCATTTCAGTACGGATCTTTTGTTCCACAAAACGTCTGAACTCCATTCTCCCTGAAATATTAAGCCATCCGGGAACTACAACTGTAGCTTTCATGGAATACGGATCTTTAATGATTTTGTCAATGTTGGCATCAAAAATATTTCCATAATACAGTTTCAGGAATTCCTGTTTGGGACTTATAGTATCGCTGTATAATGGGCGGAAAAGAATATGTTCATAAATATGCAACCCGAAAGTTTTATTAAAATCTTCTTTGCTGTTGTTTTTAAAAATAATCTTATCAGGATTATCCGTTACAATTTCGGGCGCTAATAAACGGTTCACATTATTGGCATTTACTCCCAAAGCCTTGCTGATCCGGAATTCGAGCATGTTATAATTCCGCATGGAAAGAGGATGTGTATAATCAATAGCATGTGAACGATTGCCACTTATTTCGGGATAATGTTTTAAAAAATCTTTTTTATCGTGAATGATTTCATTGTTTCCCGGTTGAGAATATGACGAGCCTTCGGAATCCTGTATAAATTTAAAAATCGTATAATCAACAAATTTTTCATTGAAACGCGCCAGCAAATTATCGAGCAAGCGGTTGCGCCTGTCTTTCTCTAAATGTTCGGGCTCAAGAATTTGTAACTGGTATTTGCTGTAATCGGACAATAATTTATCGAAATCATAAATTTCAGAATCAGTCAACTGTTTATAATGATAGGTAGGCTCGGCTTCTTTATCGCGCCAGGAAAGAAGGTTTTTAACATCATTAAGTTGCGCCAGGTAATCGGCGAGCAGCTGATCGAAAAATAAAAGATATGCTTTTAATTGTAAACGCTGTGCTTTACGCAAATCGCTTTCACTATCCGAAATTCCTTCCCTGCCTACCATGTATGCTTTCGGAAATTCATCCTGTATGGAAATATAATTATCCAGCTCACGATTGTTTCCTGTTGGTAATGGCAGATCATTTACAAAACCTTCCGGCTCTTCCGAAAAATCAATCACATCGGTAATCCTGTATTTTTTTTCCGGCGTAGCAAGAAAATAAATCATCCCTTTACGGAAAATAATTTTATTCAACCTGTCAGCCGGTTCATCATTGATATCAAAACTAAAACGGAAAGATGAAGTTTTTTCATTATTCAGATGCAGACACGATTTATTAATATTTTCGCTGTTATCATCGTTGTATTTGTTGGTGAACTGAATACTGCGGATATTCAGCACTCCGTCAATATCCATAATAATATTTATCAGGTCGGAAGTGTGAAGTACTTTTTTACGATCAAAGGCATCGAGCTCATCATAATCAATAAAACCCCTTGTTACCGGGCTTCCCTGAAATATCTGTTCAATGGTTTTTCCTTTATCGAGCAGTTGCTGATATGTATAAAGCTTAATAGAAGGATTTACATATTCATAAATTCTTTTGTAAATTTCCAATAGAACTTCTTCTTCTTTCGCGTTTGGTTTTAATTCAATATCGCTGCAAATGCCTACAGGGACTTCATTCAGGATAGTGATTTCATCAAAGTCTTCGCAAATATTACGATGACTCATCAGGATACTTTGAATATAGTTCTTATAACATTCCTTATAGTTTTCGGAGTTAACAGGCAACTTAATATTTTTCTTGTACGCTTTTAGCGTTTCAAAAATATCTTCATGAACTTCTTTGATCACTTTATAATCTTCCAGTTCAATTTTTACTTTATAAAGTCCTTTTAACTTGAGTGCACCCTGTGAATTTGCGCTGACAAAAACATTGGTATTTGTTTTTGAGTCAAAACCGATGGCAGGAGTATACACTTCGTTATCTTCGGTTTCAAACCAAATATTTCTTACGCCGGGAACTTTATCAATGATGAGTTTCCTGAAATCGTTAATTGTAATAGGATGTGAAGTAAGAATTTTATCAGCGGAGTAAAAAGCATTTTTCATTTCAGGACCTTTAGCTCCGGCAGGTGTAAGTATATCCTGGATATCAAATGATGTACGGTATCCCAGATCGGTTAATGCGTAACATAATAATTCAAGAATAGTAACACCCGGATCATGTACGTTGTAATCGGTCCAGTATTTTCTGCCAAGTTTTTGAATATAATCTAACCCGTAGCTTCGAAGCAGATTATAATCTTCGGCTTCAATCCTTGCAGGATTTTTTTCTATAGTATAATCTTCGCTTGCTAACATATTCCTTCGGTACTTATTTTATGATTTTCTGATGATGTAAGAATTATATTTTCTTTTGAACCGCTAATGGCTTCACTACATTCTACAGAATTATTCTTCACTTCAAAAGTTGATATATAATCAATGTAAGGTCGTTCTTCAATAAAATTAATTATCTGCGATTTGTATATTGTTCCACCAAATGAAGGAACCTTTTCACTGTTGTTCATCCAGGGTGCAATGAATGATTTTATATCTTCATTCAGTTGATTGGCATAATATGTTTTATCATCGTAACCACTTGCCAGTTTTACATCACATTTAATGGTGAGCCTTTCATATTCGGGGCTGTTGACATTGATTGTTACAAACGGCGAAACATAAGCAGAAAGAAAAGTTTTAACTTCTTCAATCAATGATTTGCTTACACGCGGCTGCAACGGGTTTTTCTGATTTATTTTTGTTGTATCGGGAAGTAAAATGATATACACATTTCCGGGTGAATATTCAAACTCCGTATCGGTATGAGGTATACATTTAACCTTTAAAATAGAAGGAAAATATTCCAGTATCAATCTTTCGTAATCCCAAATATTCCATGAGCGGTCTTTATGCCGTAACCGTTCACTGATACGGGTATAAAAATTCTCATTTATTTCTTTTGCTCTTCCACCATAGGAATTATAAGGTTGAGAAACTTTTTTAATTCCTGTGATTTTTTTATCAAGTTTGGTAATTGTATTTGCAGCAATTCCATTTTCAAGATGTGAAGTTTCATTATCACAATTATCGAAAACCGCTTCCACAGCCTGTGTACAAACATTATCAAGTGCAGGAAAAGCATCACTGTCATATGGAACAATTGCTTTTAGCCATATCAGTCCATCAGGCATTACATAATGTTTACTGATAGCATTGGAATTCAAATTAAATTTTATTATTCCCGAACCGGAGAATCTTTGAGTTGAATCCTGCAACAGGTCGCTGTTCTCGAACTTTATCCATGTATCATTATAAAGATAATACCACTTGGGTTTATTATCGTCGGTAATGGTTTTATCAAAATTCCCGGAATTATTTTCCATGCGGAAATACAAACTTACTGTTTCGGCGCTTTGAATATTGCCAAGCCCAATGAGTAACTGCCCTTCATCGTCAAATGCTGGAACCAGCGATTCGGGGTTAGTTAATTTTTCATTTCCGAAAGGATGAATTTGAAATACCTGGTTTTCGCAGTAATCAATTTTTGCTGATGATGTATATTCAATATTCAGACTATTGAACTCAGGAGTATAAGGCTGTTCGGGAATTGCATAATTGCTTACAAATTTCCCTTCCATGTTTAACAAAGCCACAGCAAATAATTTTGAAAATTTACTATGACCGAAATCATAACCCAGTTCAATTTTTATAAATCCCGATTTAATGCTATGGTCAAATGAAACCGGTGTATCGTATGAAAACGCACCCGAAAGTTGCTCGTCTAAACTTTCTGTTTTAAAAACATTATGATTGTCTTTTCGCTGCAACATCATATCCCGCGAAGGGTCATAACGGACATCCGTAGCATAATCATTGCCTTTATTCAATTTTAAAGGTTTCCATTTTCCATTATCGAGAATAGAGACTTTACCGGGAGGATGACCGGGAGTAAAATCATCGAATTGATGTATATTGAAATATTTTTTCCTGTCTTCTATACTACCCGGGAAAAGTGAAGCAAGTGCATCGTTATATGTGTGATAATGTTTATCAATACGTCCGGGCAGACCTTTCCAGCTTAATGCAATATTAAATGAACGCAGGTATTTATTAAAAATATCATTGCTCCCGATATATAAAACCGATTTGTTTTTTACCGGCTGTGTGCCGAAAGGCAGGAATGGCTTGGTATTATCAACCACTCCCAAATCGTTTTGCATCAACAGGTTTTTTGCTCCGCTTACCTGGACAATAATATTTTTTATTTTTTCGGAAGTTATCGAATTAAAAGTATGATATGAATCATTTATATATGCTGCTTCATTTTTTAGAGTAAACCGAATTACAGGATGAGTCGTATTCAGTCCTGCCAAATGCACGTCTTCGCTGTATGGTAACACTGCAGGCAAACCTGTACCAATCTTTATTAAAAGGTAAAAAGGACTATTTTTTTCATCGGTATAATTATCATTAGCTTCCAGCTTTGCTTCGGTCCATCCTTTTTCAGATGTGTATTCAACAGTCAATCCTTCCGTATTGATTGAACTGACATTATTGAATTCTACTGTTATCCTTCGTTTTCCTTCTTTAAGGTTTAATACAGGTGAAGCGATTGCAAAACCAATATTTGCTTTTGTGTTTTGATTTGCATCGGAACCAAATGGCAGCCATCCTGCTGCAATTCCGTTTTCAATTACAGCGTTGTCAGTAGGCGCATCTGTTGAAGCATATATACCTAAAATTTTTGATGCGGAATTTTTCTTAACATAAATACTTTTCAATGATTCAACCTTTGCTTTGTTAACGACTAAATCATTTTCGGTTTTATAATAAAGTGTTTTCCCGTTTGCATCTTTGCCAGCAATTAAATCTGTTCCGGCAGAAACCATTACCTGTCCGGAATTTTTTTCTGTTTCAAAAATTACTGCAACTTTATCGGCTTCTTCATCACGAAGCTTGAGTTGTAAAATATTCTGGTAATAAAAATTTAAATGTTTTTCGGTTAATGTATTCAGGTTTTCCTGGGCAATATTGAATATTCGTAAAAATGCCAGAAACAAAGCAAGATGTGGTGATGTAGATGCTTTTGTCTCTAATTCTTCAATGGTAGTGAATTTAACTTTCTTCGTGGTGTAATCATAAATTTCTTCAAAAAAGTTTTGCCAGTTACCGTCTTCAATATTCAGGTCGTTACAGTATTTAACATACTTTGCATATTCGGCTGATTGCTTTACCAAATCGGTAAGCGAGCGTTCATCCAGTTTGATGTAATCGCTTTTCAAAGCATCGGGAAAACGCTCGGACTGATATGTTCCTTCTCTTTTTAAAGGATGTGGTATCTTGATACCATTGCTCATATTATGTGTTTTCTATTATTTAATTTAATTTTATTTAGTGCCTGAAGTTTATAAAGTTATTTGATTATTGAGTTATTTGTTTTCGTTTTTCACTTTTAATTTTTCACTCTTAACTTTATTTTTTTCTAAGTACTATTTTTATTTCACTAACGTTCCTTCTTCCAGATAAAATGGATAAACCAAATTATGTCTTGTATTTGTAGCCCTTATAGTGTATTTCACTTCAATTAAAATATTGCCTTCTTCTGCTAGTGCCGATAAAATAACGTCATCCGGTTTTACGCGGGGTTCATAATAAAAAATAGAAGTAAATACCAGGTCTTTGATATACGTTTTCAAAGCTGTATCAATAGGTTCAAAAAGAAGCACATCTAAATTACAGCCGTATTTAGGTTGCATCAGTCGTTCGCCAACCCTAGTTGCCAGCAAAACTTCAAGACTGTTCTTTATGTCTTCTTCATCAGAAATTGTTTTTACCGTTTTTTCTGTTTTCGAAAACTGCGGAGGAAAACTCCATCCGGTACCTAAAAAAGAATTTATTTCATCCATAAATTTATTGTCTCAATTTTTTAAACCTACCACACATTTCCTGCACCAGGCGTATAGCTGGCCGATATAATGCTTGTTGCCTGCAACACATTTGATTTAAGAATTCCTGATGCCGATACCATTGCTGCATCCATCTGTACCTGTGCTGCACTAATTTTAAGTTGCGCTCCCTGAAGTTCGATACTCCCCGGACTCATGATTTTTATTCCTGAAGATGTTAATGAAACTTCGCTCCCGCTTATATTTTGTAATTTTAATCCATTTGAATCAAGCGTAACTTTATTATAGTTTTTATCTTCCAGCTTAATTCCATTTGTATCAAGCGTGATCTTATTTCCGCTCTGATCTTCTATCAATATTTTCTGATCTTCTTCGCTGATGTTGATTTTATTCCCGTTCGGAGTTTCAATGGCAACACTTTTTTTATCATCATCGAATTCCATTTTCATTTGCTCGCGGGTATAAATACCTTTGATATTATTTGCATCTTCGGCAGTAACCGGAGCCGGAAGCGCGCTGCTGTTAAGCATTCCAAGTACCACTGCACACCCAGGGTTATCATCAATAAATCCTACAATGACTTCATCATCAATTTCGGGACGGAAAAAAGTTCCCCGATTATTTCCTGCATCAAGCGTTGAAACCCTTGCCCAGAAAGTATTATCGCTGTCGGTAATTATTGGTAATTTGATGAGTATACGATGCTCACCTAAAGGGTCATCCTGTAACTGCATTACTTTTCCTATCTGCAACCCATGTATAGCCGGTAATAATCCGTTAGCTTTACGATCAATAATATTATCAAATCGTTCTGCAAATGTTTTATTATCCAGACCAAACTGGATATTTGTTATCCAATGCCCTCCGTTAATTGCATGGCTGACAGCCGAAACAAGAGTTTTGCCATTAAACCTGTCGCCTACTCCCGTAAGTTCTATCACATCACCGGGATTAATATCAGCATAACCGATAGATTTAACCCGTCCTCTTATTCTTGAAAAATTATTTTTTTGAATTAATGATTCTGTGAACTTATCAATTTCACCATTGTCCTTTAAAGCAGAATTAATATTTACATTATATTGCTCCTGACTTAGCGCTGTAGCAATATTGGAAGCTGTTATATTTCCCTGTTCTATTTCATTACTTTCGCCAGATTGCTGAATCTCGGTTAATTCCTGGCTGGAATAATCCCACGATGTGGCTTTATAATTCTGGAATGATGTACGTGCATCCATTTCCGCTTCAAATTCAAGAATAGATGAACCATAGGAAAGTGTAAGTTTTGCATCAGCAGAAATATCAGGTTTTTTTACTACTATTTTATCATCATGAGTAAAAACAAGACCCGAATTGGCTTCTGCACGCATATTGATAAAATCCCAGTCGCTGCAATTAAATTGCATCAGTGATTCATGAGATACATCCGTAGGATCAACATCTTTATCTAAACCGTATTTATCAATTATTTCTTCAATAATTTCGCTATCCGATTTTTCATTGAAAACTATATTGTTTCTTGTTAAAGCGCTTTTGTACGCTTTATTTTTTAAAGTAATATTAAGTAACGAGCCTTCGTTCCGCATTACTTTAATTCCATGCTTAACAATGACACCCTTAAAAATTGTTGAATCCTCGCCCTGATATCCGGCTTGGATCTCAACATTCTTTCCTACAATAAAATCATCGGTATTGCTTATTTCAAAATCTTCGGATGAAACGTTTCCGTCCAGAATATTTATTTCTGCCTGTGTAATCTTATTATATTCCTTGGTAACAGAAATATTCATTACCTGGTAAGTCGAATTGATTTCAGCGCCTTCAACTAAAATTTTGAAAGTGGGAACATCGTGTATTGCCGCTATAGGAACTACTGGCATTATTTTAATTGCTTAATGGAGGAAAATAAATTTCCGTACCGGTTTCAATTTTTCGAAAATTATTCAGATTGTTTTTTGCTGCAACATCCAGATAATAGTCATTATTCTTATAAATCTTATTTGCAACAGAAATCAATTTTTCGTTTTGTTTGATAACTCTTTTATGAGTCATGTCAGGCGAATTCTTGCTGTTGATCATTTCACTCAATTCCTGATCCAGGGCGCTGGCAAACGTGCAATTTATTTTTGCACGTATAGGTTTACCGGCAGGAGTAAAAAGATTATATGTAATATTTACATCTTTCAAAACGCATTTCAGCAGAACAGCTCCATATTTAATCATAACGTAATCGGGGCGGTGTTCATCTGATTTATAATGGTAAATCACATTTAATAATTTTACCACTTCTTCGGGAACATCAACAACTGCTTCGCCTGTAGCTCCTGTACCATCAATTACAAAATCAAAAACATAATTCTGTGGTTTGATGCTCACAAAATTCATTTCGCTTGAAGTTGAGCCCGGCGCCTGACTTTCCGAGCGCTCTACCTGTAGTTTTAATGAAAGCGTATTTGGGTTGAACATCACTGAATATTCACCTGCATCCTTATCCTCTTCAGTAAAAGCGTTGTCCTTATATGCTTTGAAAGTAAGCTTGGTGAGTTTACCGGTAAATATGTCGTCAAGAATGCTCATCGTTCATTTTTGTTTTTAATTATTTTAGTCAGCTCATCAACTACTTTTTGATATTTTGCCGAATCGCAACATGATGATGAAGTTTGCTGTGTACCGGAATTATTATTATTCACTTCCGCGCGAATGACAAGTTCATTTATTTGAATAGGCATATTTATTTTTATTTGTTAAAATGAGATCTAATGTTTGGTTATATGTTGTAAGGTTGGGCTGCTGGTTTGGTTTATAGTAAATAGTTATTAGTTAAGGTTTAATAAACACCATTTACTATCAACTTCTGACTAAACTAGCTGCTCAACCATATAACCATTGACCATTATAAAATTTTAAATTAAGTTCATTTGTTTCGAATATTTATAAGCCAGTTCAAGAGTTTCAACTACTACTGAATTATCCTGGGCTTTCAAATCGGTAACTTGAATTTTTACCGGGTAAGCCGAATAAAAAATCCAGTTTTTTACCGGGATGTGGGTTTCATTCAGTAATGAAACGATTACTGTACAAGGACTGAATTCCATATTATAGATTGCATCTTCCACCCATTTTGTCAATATGGAAGGCAATGGAGACAAAGCCCTTTTAAGAACAAGGTTCGGAAATTTTGCTTTAACAGGAAGTTTGTGAGTATACCTGTTTTCGCCACCTTCAGCAAGTTCTTCAACTGTAAGTTCTGCCGACAATCCGGTAACTTCATGGAAACGCGAATCTATTTCAGCTCCGAGCATTTCAATAAAAGTTACCTTAAAATGAAACCCTACAAGCGGATACCTTTCAATAAAAGCCATTTTATAAAACTTATGAACGTTCTACAGAAATGCCTTCATGAGCCAGCTCCAAAGTTTCTATTGAAACTTCATTTCCTGTTGCTTTTAATGAACCACCATCAACCTTTACCGGGAATGCATTACGCACTTTCCATGTAATAACCGGTTCATGTTTTTCATTAAGCAAAGAAATAGTAATATCTCGGCGTTCAATAGTATTCAGTTGATGGGTATTCCACCATGTAAAAAATTCATTGTCGCCTTGCATAGCACCACGTTTCAGCGTGATGTTCCCATACTTCTGCATACCCGGCATTTTTACTGTTGAATAATCAGGACTTAAACCATCGCGATATTCAATAACCTGTGTTTCCACGTTAAGACCGGAAACTTCTGAGAAACTGATATTGGTACCACCCCATTCTACTCTGAAATGAAATACTGGTAATGGATATTTTGTTGCCATATTATTTTGATTTTTTTTAAGTTCTTATTATGATTTTTATTCTCCTGCCGCTAAGGCTCAAAGTCCTAAAATTTCACGAAATCTGATTTTAAATTATTCCTAATTCGTGAGTCTTCGTTCCTTAGAGCCTTTGTGGCGATTAATTATTTTTATGATTCCTGTAATTTATGAGAGAAACGTAAGATTATGAATTCGGCAGGACGTACAGCAGCCATGCCAATTTCAATGATCATGCGGCCTTCAAGAATATCCTGTGCGGTCATGGTTAATCCAAGACCAACATTTACATAATATGCATGTTCAGGTTTTGCGCCTGCCAATGCGCCTCTGCGCCATAAGTTGTTCAGGAAGCTATCCAATTGTCCGCGAACTCTTGCCCATGTGTTTGCATCATTCGGTTCAAACACAGCCCAGCCTGTTGATTTCTTAGAACTCTCTTCAACAAAATTAAAGAAGCGGCGAACAGGAACATAACGCCATTCATTATCATTACCTGCCAATGTGCGTGAACCCCATACCAGAATACCTTTTCCGGTAAACGTACGTATTGCATTAACTGACTTACCTGCATTCGGGTCGATGTTCATGTTTTCCTGAATAGAATCATTTATAAATTCAGAAACACCATTCACTGAGCTTACACTAACATTTGCCGGGGCTTTCCATACGCCACGGTCGCGGTCAACTGCTGAATAAATACCTGCAATAGCGCCACTCGGAGGGAGTAATGTAGCTTTTGAATTCAACACGCTCAAAATATTATTATAGAAAGGAATATAAGGAATGATAGCTTTTTCATAAGTATCTTCATAACCTATGCCTGTCTGCTGAATCAATGAAAGACTATTCTTAATTGCATAGAAAACATCTATCTCTGCTTTACCTGTTAACGGGTCAGTTACAGGAACAACATAAGAAGTAAAATCAAAACTACCGCTTTTAAATTTTCCTTTATAGGTAGTATAATTTGTTGTGCTTAGAAAAATAAGTTTATCAATAATTTTTGAAGTGATGATGTTTGTTGAAACCACACTTACTGCTGATGCAAGAAATTCACTGTTGGTAATAAGTTTTGTTTTCACCATAGCATCGGAATTCGTGGCTAACATACCATCTATTTGCAACAACAGATTCCATAACCTCAGGTTTTGATTTGCTGTTGACAATGCTTTGAAATCACTTTCATTTAACAACGCGGTAACTGTAGCGCTGAATTCACTATCAATATTATTGTTATCTGTAATGACCTGTTCCAGTGAAACAATGCGGTCTTTAATCTTCACGCCATTTTCGTCAACATCGGTATCCGTTAAATAATTCTTTATTGTAATTTCTGAATTGATATCTTCAAAATGGAATGTTTTTGTATAAGTTGTTGAAAGATATGGATGATAAACTGCGCCATATTTCAGGTAGTTCATTCCTACATTATTTCTGAAAGCTTCAATATCTTCAGAAAGAGAATTCTCTTCTTTAATATCCATAATGGTGAAACGGTCGCCTAATGTAGCGCACTGCATTAATGCTGCCTGTTGTAATGCGCCAAGCTGAGCAACATCAAGACCAACAGCATCAGGGAATAATATTAAAGTAGGTTCATCATATTTTTTCAAAACATCAAGCCCAGCTTTAAATTTTGTGTTATCGGCAAAAAGAGTTGCTTCGGTTTCATCATAAGTTCCAACAGAAATAATATAACATGCACCACCGCCATTATCATAGAACAAACGGATGCTATCGTATAAAACAAACTTGCTGTTCGATAATGAGCAACTATCGGCAACAGGCATATTATTACTGTCAAGAACAATTGCGCTTGGAGTATATGTTGGACCTATTCCGAAATATTGTTCATATTCCAGTAAGCTGGTGATACGAGTTGGTATTTCATTCAGATCGCCGTCGAGAATTTTTTTTGCCATTTCAGTAAACCCTATAAATGCCGGGATTGCTGTTTCAACTTCGGCTACTGATGGAGGGAATTTTACGATTTCTTCTACATAAACTCCCGG
>DAOQAK010000063.1 GCA_035353855.1 Bacteroidales bacterium
ATTTCGGTTTGCGATACCCTTTTTCTTTTATTCTAACAAAATTTTAAACAGGCTCATAAAATTTAAAAAAAAGTCTAAAAAAATTATTTGCCAGTTAAAAATAATGATATATCTTTGCAGTCCGTTAAAATCCTCTCAAAATAATACTAGTTGTAAATCATTAAAAATTAGTAAATTATAAGGTACGAAAAAAAAGAAATACACGAGAAGAAAGAAAAATGAAAAAAAATTCATTTAACCTATTGGTTTTATGAAATAATCTCGTACCTTTGCAACCCCTAAAAATGGGTATTATTTAATTTTAAAGCAGTTATTAAACATTTTGATATGCCTACAATACAACAGTTAGTTCGCAAAGGACGCAGTAAAATGAAGTACAAGAGCAAATCGCCTGCCCTTGATTCTTGCCCACAGAGGCGTGGAGTTTGTGTAAGGGTTTACACTACTACTCCTAAGAAACCTAATTCGGCAATGAGAAAAGTGGCAAGGGTTCGTATGACTAACACTAAGGAAGTAAATGCATACATACCGGGCGAAGGTCATAATCTTCAGGAACACTCAATAGTTATGGTTCGTGGTGGTCGTGTTAAGGATTTACCGGGTGTTAGGTACCACGTTATTCGCGGAGCTTTGGATACATCAGGTGTTGAAGGTCGCAACCAGCGTCGTTCAAAATACGGAACAAAACGTCCAAAACAAAAAGCTGCTAAATAATTCACGGAAGTATTGATCATTCATCATATATAGAAAAATGAGGAAAGCAACACCAAAAAAGAAAATATATTTACCCGATCCCAAGCATAATGATGTGCTTGTTACACGTTTTGTAAACAATCTTATGTTGCGCGGTAAGAAAAATGCATCTTATAAAATATTTTATGATGCTATTGATATAGTAGCATCGAAATCAAATGAAAACGGATTGGAAGTTTGGAAAAAAGCATTAGCTAATATTACTCCACAGGTTGAAGTAAGAAGCCGCAGAATTGGTGGAGCTACTTTCCAGATTCCTTCAGAAATAAGACCCGAACGTAAAATTTCAATAGGAATCAAATCACTCATTACTCATGCACGCAAACGCAATGAAAAATCGATGAGCATGAAACTGGCTTCCGAAATTTTAGCTGCATATAAAGAAGAAGGTGGCGCTTTCAAGAAAAAAGAAGACACCCACCGTATGGCTGAAGCAAATAAAGCATTCTCTCATTTCAGATTCTAATAAACAAGGAAACAGAAAAATGTCACGCAATCTGAATTATACGAGGAATATAGGCATAATGGCTCATATTGATGCTGGTAAAACCACCACCACTGAGCGTATATTGTTCTATACCGGCGTAAACAGGAAGATTGGCGAAGTTGACGATGGTGCTGCTACTATGGACTGGATGGTGCAGGAGCAGGAAAGAGGTATTACTATTACTTCTGCAGCTACATCATGTTTCTGGAATTATAATAATGAACAATATAAAATAAATATCATAGACACTCCCGGACACGTTGATTTTACTGTTGAAGTAGAACGTTCATTACGTGTACTCGATGGAGCTGTTGCTCTTTTCTGTGCTGTTGGCGGAGTTCAGCCACAGTCGGAAACAGTATGGCGTCAGGCAAATAAATATAATGTACCTCGTATTAGTTATATTAATAAGATGGACAGGCCGGGTGCTGATTATTTTAAAACTGTTACACAAATTCGCGAACGACTAGGAGGAAATCCTATTCCTATTCAAATTCCTATCGGATGCGAAGAAAATTTTATCGGCGTAGTTGACTTAATTGAAAACAAAGCATATCAGTGGGATGATACCAACCAGGGATTGAATTATTTTGAAATACCTATTCCCGATGATATCAAAGACACGGTTGTTGAGTACCGGTATAAACTCATAGAAGGCGCTGCCGAAGAAAAAGACAACCTTCTGGAAAAATTTATAAAAGACTCCGATTCATTAACAAAACAAGAAATTATTACAGAAATAAGAAATGCCACAATAGCAGGGAAGATTACCCCGGTATTTTGTGGTTCCTCATTTAAGAATAAAGGCGTTCAAAAACTTCTCGACGCAATTGTAGCCTACCTTCCTTCACCCTCCGATATATCTACTACTAAAGGAATCAATCCTTTTACAGAAAAAGAAGAAATAAGAAAAGCTGATGTAAATGATCATTTCAGCGCATTGGCATTTAAAATAGCTACCGATCCATATGTTGGTAAAATCGCATTCTTCAGAGTTTATTCCGGTAAAATGAAAGCCGGAGAAATGATACTGAATGCTACTACCGGCAAAAAAGAACGTATTGCACGTATTGTTCAGATGCACGCCAATAAGCAACTTCCGCTTGAAGAAATTGAAGCCGGTGATATTGGAGCTGCAATTGGATTTAAAGAAATACGTACAGGCGACACCTTATGTAATGAAAAACATCCTGTCGTTTTTGAATCGATGACTTTTCCTGAACCAGTTATTGGTATTGCTGTTGAACCTAAAACTCAGGCCGATATTGATAAACTTGCAAATGCATTACACCGTCTGGCAGAAGAAGATCCTACATTCAAAGTAGAGATTGATGCAGAAACAGGACAAACCGTTATCAGCGGTATGGGTGAATTACACCTGGAAATACTCAGAGACAGGCTTAAACGCGAGTTTAATGTAGAATGCAATGAAGGAAAACCACAGGTAGCATACAAAGAAGCAATTACAGAAGAAGTTCGTTATCGCGAAACATATAAGAAACAAACCGGCGGAAAAGGTAAATTTGCAGATATTGAAATTATTGTTTCTCCTGCAGATGCCGGAGTAAGAGGTTTACAATTTATTAATGAAATTAAAGGCGGCAGTATTCCAAAAGAATATATACCTTCTATTGAAAAAGGTTTTAAAGCAGCATTAATGAATGGAGTTCTAGCAGGATTCCCTGTAGAAAGCATTAAAATCCGCTTAATTGATGGTTCAGCTCACCCTGTTGACTCCGATGCATTTGCATTTGAAATAGCATCACGAATCGCATTCAGGGAAGCTTGTCAGAAATCAAAATCAGTTCTTTTGGAACCGATAATGAAACTGGAAGTAGTTACACCCGAAGAATATGTTGGCGATGTAATGAGCGATTTGAACCGCCGCAGAGGAATGACTGAAAACGTTACATCTTCAATAGGAATGCAAATAGTGGATGTAAAAGTTCCTTTAGCAGAAATGTTCGGATATGTTACCGATTTAAGAACCATTACATCAGGAAGAGCAACTTCAACCATGGAGTTTTCGCATTATGAAGTAACTCCAAGAAATATTATGGAAGATGTTCTTTACAAATTAAGAGGAATAATTATTAATTCATAAGTTGAATAAATAAAATAAAAATAAAGTGAGTCAGAAAATTAGAATAAAGTTGAAATCGTACGATTACAATCTGGTTGATAAATCAGCCGAAAAGATTGTAAAGACTGTAAAATCAACAGGCGCTGTAGTAAGCGGTCCTATTCCGTTACCAACGAATAAAAGGATATTTACAGTTTTAAGGTCAACATTTGTTAATAAAAAAGCAAGAGAACAATTCCAGTTATGCTCATACAGGCGTTTGCTTGATATTTACAGCACCACTTCAAAAACTGTTGATGCGCTTATGAAATTGGAATTACCAAGCGGAGTAGAAGTAGAAATTAAAGTTTGATAGGTATACTATTACAATAACATTTATATATATAGTATTAAAATTTTTATAAAATGTCAGGATTAATAGGTAAAAAAATTGGAATGACCAGTATTTATGATGCCTCTGGGAAATCAGTACCATGCACAGTTATACAAGCTGGTCCGTGTATTGTTACTCAGATAAAATCTAAAGATAAAGAAGGTTACGATGCTATACAATTAGCTTTTGAAGAAAAAAGTGAAAAGCATACAACAAAAGCATTGCAAAAACATTTTGAAAAAGCAGGGACTACACCTAAAAAGAAATTAGTTGAGTTCACAAGGTTTGAAGAAGGACACAGGAAAACATACGGTGAAGTACTTACAACAGAAGTTTTTAGTGAAGGCGAATTTGTTGACGTAGTTGGAGTATCAAAAGGAAAAGGGTTTCAGGGAGTTGTTACCCGTCATAATTTTAGCGGAGTAGGCGATAATACCCACGGACAACATGACCGTTTAAGAGCACCGGGTTCAGTAGGCGCATCATCATGGCCTTCAAGAGTTTTTAAAGGAACTCGCATGGCTGGTAGAATGGGAGGAAACAGGGTAAAGATGATTAATCTCAAAATAATGAAAATATTACCGGAAAAAAATCTTATTGTTGTTAAAGGTTCGGTTCCCGGTCCTAAAGGCTCATATGTTTTGATTGAAAGGTTTGTATAATACATAGCAATTATAGAAAAATGGAAATAGAAGTTTATAATATCAGTGGTAAGAAAACAGCAAAAAAAGTTTCATTAAATGATTCTATATTTGCCGTTGAACCTAATGACCACGCTATATACTTAGATGTTAAGCAATATCTGGCAAGTCAGAGACAGGGAACGCATAAATCAAAAGAACGTAGCGAAGTATCGGGAAGTACCAAAAAACTAAAACGTCAGAAAGGTACTGGTGGTGCAAGATCTGGTGATATCAACAGCCCTGTGTTTGTTGGTGGAGGCCGTGCATTTGGTCCAAAACCTCATGATTACGATTTTAAATTAAATAAAAAAGTAAAAAGGTTAGCACGTAAATCGGCGCTTACTTATAAAGCTAAAGAAAATGGAATCATGGTTCTTGAAGATTTCACTTTTGAAGCTCCAAAAACAAAAAATTATACTGAATTACTTAAGAACTTTAATCTTAGCGG
Source organism: Bacteroidales bacterium (assembly GCA_035353855.1). Taxonomy (NCBI): domain Bacteria; kingdom Pseudomonadati; phylum Bacteroidota; class Bacteroidia; order Bacteroidales; species Bacteroidales bacterium. Next base: position 4,828 of record DAOQAK010000063.1, read on the forward strand.
AAAGAAAACCCTTTTAGTTATTCCCGAAATAAACAGTAATATTCTTCTTTCTGCACGAAATCTGAAAAGAACAAAGGTGGTTACATCTTCTGATATTAATACTTACGATATTTTGGATGCTAATAATCTTTTATTGGTAGAAAGTTCAGTAAAAGAAATTGAAAAAATGTTCAAAGTATCAGAGAAATAAAGTTAAGAATAATAGTAGAAATATTATAACAATGGATATTTTAATAAGACCTTTAATCACAGAAAAAATGACTGCTATCAGTGAAAAACTGAAACAGTATGGTTTTATGGTTGATAAAAGTGCAAATAAACTGCAGATTAAAAAAGCTGTTGAAAGCATGTATGGTGTTACTGTTGAATCAGTAAATACAATACGTTATTCAGGGAAAAGAAAATCGCGCAATACAAAAAGCGGTTTAGTAACAGGAAAAGCAAATGCTTTCAAAAAAGCTATAGTTACTTTACAAGAAGGACAAACAATTGATTTTTACAGCAATATTTAAATAAATGGCCTTAAAGAAATTAAAACCGACAACTGCCGGACAGCGATTCAAGGTAATCAGCGATAATAGTGATATTACTTCAGTAGCTCCAGAAAAGAGTCTTCTTGCACCTATGAAGAAAAGTGGCGGAAGAAACAATACCGGCAAAATGACTATGCGTTATATGGGTGGTGGTCATAAACAAAAATATCGTATTATTGATTTTAAACGCGATAAAGACAGTATTCCTGCCGTGGTTAAAACCATTGAATATGATCCTAACCGCACAGCCCGTATTGCATTATTGAATTATGCAGATGGCGAAAAACGTTATATCGTAGCCCCTCACGGATTAAAAGTAGGACAGAAAATTATTTCCGGTCGTGGTGTTGCTCCTGAAATTGGCAATACTTTATTTATTGAAGAAATTCCACTTGGAACCGTTATTCACAACATAGAGTTACGTCCTGGTCAGGGTGCTAATATTGCCCGAAGTGCAGGCTCATACGCACAATTACTTTCAAGAGACGGAAAGTATGCAATTTTAAAAATGCCTTCAGGCGAATCCAGAATGGTACTTGTTGCTTGTAAAGCTACCATCGGGATGGTTTCAAATATTGACCATAGTCTTGAGAAATCAGGAAAAGCCGGAAGAGAACGTTGGTTAGGCAGAAGACCTCGCAACAGAGGTGTTGTTATGAATCCTGTTGATCACCCAATGGGTGGTGGCGAAGGTAAAGCATCAGGCGGACATCCACGTTCACGCAGAGGCATTCCTGCTAAAGGATATAAAACACGTGCTCCTAAAAAGCATTCAAGTAAATATATTGTTGAAAGAAGGAAGAAATAATTAATATAGAAATTATGAGTCGTTCAGTAAAAAAAGGACCTTATATTCATTATAAGCTAGAGAAAAAAGTTAGAGCCAACGTTGATTCAAAGAAAAAGACCGTTATTAAAACTTGGTCAAGGGCTTCAATGATTTCTCCAGAATTTGTAGGACAGACAATTGCTGTTCACAATGGAAATAAATTCATCCCTGTATATGTTACAGAGAATATGGTTGGACATAAACTTGGTGAATTTGCTCCTACTCGTATTTTTAGAGGACATTCAGGAAATAAAGAAAAATAGTAAATAGATAAATATTCCAGAGAAATGGGCGTAAGAAAACGTAATAAGGCAGAAGAAAGAAAAGAGGCAAAAAAGCAAACCTATAATGCTAAGCTTTACAATTGTCCTACTTCTCCGCGCAAAATGAGACTGGTAGCTGACCTGATTAGAGGTGTCAGTGTTGACCGTGCTCTTCATATTCTGAAACATAATGCAAAACAACCTGCAGAAAAATTAGAAAAACTTTTACTTTCTGCTATGGCTAATTGGCAGCAGAAGAACGAAGGTGTCAGGATTGAAGACAGTAATTTGATTGTAAAAAATATTTTTGTCGATAGCGGCAGAGTATTGAAACGTATATTGCCTGCTCCACAAGGTCGTGCTCATCGCATGAAAAAACGTTCAAACCATGTAACTTTAGAGTTGGGAAGCCTTAATACAAAAGAAGTATCTGAAATAACTCCGGTTGTTGAAGAAAAACCAGTAGCAGTGGAAAAAGTAGAAAAGGTGAAAAAAGAAAAGGTGAAAAAAGAAAAAGAAGTTACTTCTGATACAACAGTAAAAAAAACTAGAAAGTCAACCAAAAAATAAACAGGTAAATGGGACAAAAAGCAAATCCAATAGGTAATAGACTAGGCATCATCAAAGGATGGGATTCTAACTGGTATGGTGGCAAAAATTATGCAAACAAACTGGTGGAAGATGATCAGATTCGTAAATATCTGAATGCTCGTTTATCAAAAGCAGGTGTTGCAAAAATAATAATTGAACGCACTTTAAAATTAGTTACAGTTACGATCAATACTGCACGCCCCGGAATTATTATTGGCAAAGGTGGTCAGGAAGTTGATAAACTAAAAGAAGAATTAAAGAAAATTACAAATAAGGAAGTTCAGATAAACATTACTGAAATTAAAAGGCCTGAACTTGATGCAGTAATTGTTTCATCTACTATTGCACGCCAGATTGAAGGACGTATATCGTTCCGTAGGGCAATAAAAACTGCAGTTGCATCAACAATAAGAATGGGCGCCGAAGGTATTAAGGTTACTATTTCAGGAAGGTTAGCCGGAGCTGAAATGGCAAGAACCGAAACCTATAAAGAAGGTCGTATTCCATTACATACTTTGAGAGCAGATATCGACTATGCAACAGCAGAAGCACGTACTACTTTCGGATGCATTGGAATTAAAACATGGATTTGTAAAGGTGAAGTGTATGGGAAACGTGAACTAACCCCGGTTATTGGTCTTACCAGCATGAAATCGCGTAGCAATACAGCACCCGGCCCACGTTTTGGAAAAAGTAAAAAAAGAAAGTAATTTATTTTATAGCATAAATATTTTGTAGCAATGTTACAACCAAAGAAAACAAAATACAGGAAACAGCAGAAAGGCAAAATGAAGGGTAATGCCAAAAGAGGCAGCCAGCTTGCATTTGGCTCGTTCGGCATCAAATCAATGGAAGAATGTTGGATTACAGGACGCCAGATTGAAGCGGCTCGTCAGGCTGTTACACGTCATATGAAACGTGAAGGACAGATATGGATTCGTATATTCCCGGATAAACCTGTAACCAAGAAACCTGCTGAAGTACGTATGGGTAAAGGAAAAGGAGCTCCGGAATATTTCGTAGCCCGCGTTACACCAGGCAGAATTCTTTTCGAAGCAGAAGGTGTATCTTTAGCTGTTGCAAAAGAAGCATTACGCCTTGCAGCCCAGAAATTGCCAATTTTAACTAAATTTGTTGTAAGAAGAGACTTCGTTGAAGAAACAATATAATTAAAAAATGAAACAAGAAGTAGTTAAAGAACTTTCAACGTCCGACCTTAAAGAAAGACTTGAAGAAGAAAAAAAACAGCTTACAAAGCTGAAATTTAATCATGCTGTATCTCCACTGGAAAATCCAATGAAGATAAAAGCATATAAAAAGACAGTTGCCCGGCTTCAAACAGAACTTCGTGCCAGGGAATTGAAAGAAACAGAAAGTGCTAAAAAGTAATTTTTCATAACAATGGAAATAAGAAATCTCAGAAAAGAAAAAGTCGGCTTAGTTGTAAGCAACAAGATGAATAAATCAATTGTTGTGGAAGTGGAACGCAAAATCAAACATCCTAAATACGGAAAGTTTGTTAAGAAAACATCCACATTTATGGCTCATGATGAGACGAATGATTGTAATATTGGCGATACCGTACGTATTATGGAAACACGTCCGTTGAGTAAAAATAAATGCTGGAGATTAGTAGAAATTTTAGAAAGAGCTAAATAATATGATACAACAGGAATCCAGACTGATAGTAGCCGATAACAGTGGCGCAAAGGAAGTACTTTGCATAAAAGTACTCGGAGGTACACGCAGAAGGTATGCTTCGGTAGGCGATAAAATTATTGTTACCGTTAAAGATGCACTGCCCTCAGGAAATATAAAAAAAGGTACAGTTTCTAAAGCTGTTGTAGTAAGAACAAATAAAGAAATCAGAAGAAACGACGGTTCTTATATTCGTTTCGATGATAATGCTGTTGTATTACTTACAGCAACTGACGAGCTTAGAGGAACACGTATCTTTGGACCCGTAGCAAGAGAACTTAGGGAAAAGCAATATATGAAAATAGTATCATTAGCACCTGAAGTGCTTTAATATTTGATAAATTATGGGAGAAAAGCTTCACATAAAAAAAGGCGACATAGTCAGAGTTATTGCCGGCGATTCAAAAGGTCAGGAAGGTAAAGTACTCAGCGTATTAGTTGATAAAAACAAAGCAATTGTTGAAGGTATCAACATGGTGTCGAAACATACTAAACCCAATGCCAAAAATTCAAAAGGTGGCATTGTGAAAAAAGAATCACCTGTCCATATTTCAAATCTGATGGTGATCGATAACACAGGAAAACCTGCTCGTATAGGCAGAAAAGAAGACAGTAAAGGAAATATAGTTCGTTATTCAAAAAAGTCAGGGGAGGTAATTAAGTAATGGATTACAAGCCAAGATTAAGATCGAAATATGAAGCTGAAGTTGTTCCAGCTTTAATGAAACAATTCCAGTTCAAAAACAGGATGCAGGTGCCTGTACTTAAGAAAATATGCCTGAACCAGGGTATGGGCGCTGCCATTGCTGATAAAAAGCTGATGGATGTTGCAACCACTGAAATGACTATGATTTCTGGTCAAAAACCGGTGATAACCAAATCAAGAAAAGATATATCCAATTTTAAACTCAGAAAAGGAATGCCCATAGGTATAAGGGTTACACTTCGCGGGGATAAAATGTATGAATTTCTTGACAGGCTTATTTCAGTTGCTTTGCCTCGTATCAGAGACTTCAGAGGTATTAACGATAAAGGTTTCGACGGAAAAGGAAACTATTCTCTAGGTGTTAGCGAACAGATTATTTTCCCGGAAATCAATATTGATAAAATTGCCAAAATTGCGGGAATGGACATCACTTTCGTAACTACGGCAGCTAACGATAAAGAAGCACTTGCGCTGTTAAAAGAATTCGGATTACCTTTTAAAAATCAGAAATAACATATTCATCATATGGCAAAAGAATCAGTAAAAGCTAGAGAAGTAAAAAGAAAAAAAATGGTTGATAAATATGCAGCTAAAAGAGCTGCTATGAAAGCAGCCGGCGATTATTCAGGATTACAGCGTATACCAAAGAACGCTTCACCTGTACGTTTGCACAATCGTTGCAAACTTACCGGAAGACCTAAAGGTTACATGCGTCAGTTTGGTGTATCACGTATCAATTTCAGGGAAATGGCTTTGGCCGGAATAATTCCCGGAGTTACAAAAGCTAGTTGGTAGTATTAACAAAAAAACAATTAAACAGAATGAATACCGATCCCATTGCAGATTATTTAACCAGGATTAGGAATGCTGCGTTAGCCAACCACAGAATTGTTGAGCTGCCCGCTTCCGGCATAAAAAAAGAAATAACAAAAATTCTTTTTGAAAAAGGCTATATCCTGAATTATAAATTTGAAGATGAACCCGTGCCCGGAACAATTAAAATAGCATTGAAATATCACCCGGTTACAAAAATCCCTGCTATTACAAAATTGGAAAGAATTAGTAAACCAGGGCTTCGTAAATATACTGGTTCCGATAAATTGCCCCGCGTTATGAATGGTCTTGGAATAGCAATTATTTCCACATCACAGGGAATAATGACTGATAAAGAGGCTAAGAAACTGAAAGTTGGCGGCGAAGTATTATGTTATATTAGTTAATACAGGGAGGAAAAATAATGTCACGTATTGGTAAATTACCGATTGCTTTGCCGAAAGGAGTTACAGTTAATGTTTCCGATAAAAATATCGTTACCGTAAAAGGACCTCTTGGCGAGTTAAAACAAACTGTAGAACCCGGAATTTCTATGGAAGTTGAGGGCAATAACCTTATTGTTAAAAGAAGTACCGAACAGAAAAGGCATAAATCTTTACATGGTTTGTATCGCTCTTTGATCAATAATATGGTAAAAGGTGTTTCAACAGGATACACTGTTACGCAGGAATTAGTTGGTGTTGGTTATAAAGCTTCCAATAATGGTCAGCTTTTAGAATTAACATTAGGGTATTCGCATAATATATTTATGGAATTACCTCCTGAAGTAAAAGTGAAAACAACGGCTGAAAGAGGAAAGAACCCGACTATCGTTCTTGAATCAATAGATAAACAGCTTATAGGACAAGTTGCGGCTAAAATTCGTTCACTCAGAAAACCAGAACCATACAAAGGCAAAGGTATTAAGTTTGTAAATGAAGTTCTGCGCAGAAAAGCAGGTAAATCAGCTGCGGCTACAAAATAAATTATAAATATTAAAATTCCATTATAATGGCAATTACCAGAGAATTCAGAAGGAAAAGAATCAAGATGAGGATTCGTAAAGTGGTGAAAGGTTCACCGGAAAAGCCTCGTCTTACTGTATTCAGAAGCAATATGCAGATATATGCACAGATTATTGATGATATTGCCGGGAAAACATTATTATCCGCTTCTTCACGCGTGAAAGAAATTGCTGATAAAAAAGTTCCTAAAATTGAACAGGCAAAATTGGTTGGAAAACTTATAGCAGAACGTGCTATTGAAGCAGGAATCAATGATGTTGTTTTTGACAGAAACGGTTATTTGTATCATGGTCGTATAAAATCTTTAGCAGAAGCTGCTAGAGAAGGAGGACTTAAATTTTAACATAATATGCCAAACGTAAATATTAAAAGAGTAAAATCGAGCGAAATCGAATTTAAGGATAAACTGGTAAGTATCCAAAGGGTTACAAAGGTTACCAAAGGTGGTAGAACTTTCAGTTTTTCAGCTATTGTTGTTGTAGGTAACGAAAGCGGCGTAGTTGGATACGGGCTTGGAAAAGCAAAAGAAGTAACTACAGCTATCGCCAAAGGTATTGACGATGCCAAGAAAAACCTTATTCGTGTTCCTATTATCAACGGAACTGTTCCTCACGACCAGTTAGGGAAATATTGTGGTGCTTTGGTTTATTTAAAACCGGCAGCACAGGGAACCGGTGTTATTGCAGGTGGTGCTATGCGCGCCGTTCTTGAAAGCGTTGGCGTAAGAGACGTTCTTGCAAAATCGAAAGGTTCTTCAAACCCGCATAGTGTTGTTAAAGCAACTATTGATGCATTGATGAAAATGAAAGATCCATTCACAGTTGCACAACTCAGGGGTTTAAGTCTTGATAAAGTATTTAACGGATAATTCCAATTGATAAATTCTATCATGAAAAAGTTAAAAATAAAACAGATAAAAAGTTCTATTGATCGTCCGGAAAGACAGAAAAGAACTTTACGTGCTCTCGGCATAAAAAAAATGCACCGCATAGTTGAAGTGGATGCAACTCCTCAAATAGAAGGAATGATAAATAAAGTTAAACATCTTCTTTCAATAGAAGAAGTAATGTAATATATAAAAGATACAAGCAATTATGAATTTATCAAATCTAAAACCAGCAGCAGGTTCTGTAAAGACCAAAAAAAGATTAGGAAGAGGTCAGGGCTCAGGTGGCGGTGGTACTGCATCCAGGGGTAATAAAGGTGCAAAAGCACGCTCAGGTTATTCCAGCAAAGCAGGGTTCGAAGGTGGGCAAATGCCTTTATACAGAAGGGTTCCCAAATTCGGATTTATTAATATCAACCGTAAAGAATTCAGAGGAATCAATATTGAAGTGCTTCAGATGTTAGCTGAAACAAAAGGTATTACTTCATTTGATCCTGAAGTTATATATGCACACGGATTATCACAAAAAAAAGATTTAATAAAAATATTAGCCAAGGGCGAATTGAAGGTGAAATTAGATGTTAAAGCTCATGCTTTTTCATCAGCAGCAGCAAAAGCTATTGAAGCTATAGGCGGAACTGTAACTAAAATTTAATCGGAATGAAAAGATTAATTCAAACCATCAGAAATATTTATAAAATTGAAGATCTCAGGTTAAGGATCATCAACACTATCGGTTTTATATTAATTTATAGACTTGGTGCTTATGTTGTATTACCTGGTATCGATCCATCACAATTAAGTGCACTCAATTCGCAAACCAAAGACGGATTACTTGGTCTGCTTAATATGTTTTCTGGTGGTGCATTCTCAAATGCATCAATTTTTGCCTTGGGTATCATGCCATATATTTCGGCATCAATAGTTGTTCAGTTGCTCGGAATGGCAATTCCTTATTTCCAGAAATTGCAAAAAGAAGGCGAAAGCGGAAGGAAGAAAATGAACCAGATAACCCGATACCTTACTGTTATTATTACAGCAGGACAGGCACCGGCATATTTATCTAACCTTTTATCACAGTTACCATATGAAGCAGTTGCTCCTTTTGACCCGGGTATTTCTTCTCCTTCAACATTTTTCTGGATTTCTTCAATAGTTATATTAGTTTCGGGAACCATGTTTGTAATGTGGCTTGGAGAACGTATAACAGATAAAGGGATTGGAAACGGAATATCGATGATCATTATGATAGGGATTATGGCAAGACTACCGTTTGCTTTATTCGCAGAGTTTTTCTCAAGAATGGAAGAGCAGGGTGGTGGTCTTGTTGTATTCATAGTTGAACTGGTTGTACTGATTGCAGTAATATTAGTCTGTATTTTATTGGTACAGGGAACTCGAAAAATACCCGTACAGTTTGCAAAAAGAATTGTTGGAAACAAACAATATGGCGGAGTTCGTCAATATATTCCTCTTAAAGTTAATGCTGCAGGTGTAATGCCAATTATTTTTGCACAGGCAATTATGTTTTTACCATTAACTTTAGCAGGATTTTCATCATCAGAAACATTAACCGGATTTGCACGTGCTTTCTCCGATTATAATGGTTTTTGGTATAATTTTACCTTTGCAATTTTAATTATTTTATTTACATATTTTTATACGGCTATTACTGTTAATCCTAACCAGATGGCTGAAGATATGAAAAAGAATGGCGGTTTTATACCTGGTGTTAAACCCGGAAAAAAGACAGCCGATTTTATTGATAGTGTAATGTCGAGAATTACATTCCCCGGTTCATTGTTTCTGGCTTTTGTTGCTATCATGCCTGCTTTTATAAGGCTGTTAGGAGTAAATAGTCAGTTTGCACAATTTTACGGTGGAACATCATTATTAATTCTTGTTGGTGTTGTACTTGATACATTACAACAAATAGAAAGTCATTTATTGATGAGGCATTATGACGGACTGATGAAATCAGGACGTATCAAAGGTCGTTCTTCAATGAATATGGCTAGTTGATGAGGAGCATGATGGAATGATCTATTATAAGACAGAAGAAGAGATTGAAAAAATAAGAAAGAGTTCTTTACTTGTTGGAAAAGCCTTAGCAGTTGTTGCCGGAAAAATCAGGCCGGGTGTAAAAACCATTGAGCTTGATAAACTGGCCGAAGAGTTTATTAAGGATAATAATGCATTACCGGCTTTCAAAGGATACAGGGGATTCCCATACACCTTATGTATATCGATTAACGAACAGGTTGTACATGGATTTCCTGGTGAAAGAGAAGTAAAAGATGGAGATATTGTTTCGGTAGATTGCGGAGTTCTGAAAAACGGATATTATGGCGATTCAGCATACACGTTTGCTGTAGGTGAAGTAAAACCCGAAATTTTACTTTTGCTTAAAGCTACAAAAGAATCGTTATATTTGGGAATTGAAAATGCTGTTGAGGGAAAACGTTTAGGCGATATTGGTTTTGCAGTGCAAAGTCATGTAGAAAATTTAGGTTTCTCAGTAGTCAGAGATTTAGTAGGGCATGGCGTAGGGAAAAACTTACATGAAAAACCTGAAGTATTAAATTACGGAAAAAAAGGTACCGGCATAAAACTTTGTTCAGGATTGGTAATTGCAATTGAGCCTATGATTAATAAAGGAAGATACCAGGTAGTGCAGGAAGCTGACGGATGGACCATCAGAACAGCAGATCGCTTACCATCTGCACATTTTGAACACACGGTTGCTGTTCGGAAAAATAAAGCAGATATTCTTTCTTCATTTGATGAAATTGAAAAAATAATAAATAAGAATTAAAATATTTAAAAAATATATGTCAAAGCAGTTATCGATAGAACAAGATGGAACCGTTGTAGAATCATTAGGCAATGCAATGTTTCGTGTTGAACTTGAAAACGGTCACGTGATAATTGCACACATTTCAGGAAAGATGAGAATGCATTATATTAAGATTTTACCTGGCGATAAAGTGAAAATTGAAATGTCGCCTTATGATCTAACAAAAGGCAGAATCACGTTCCGGTATAAATAGAAAATAATTTAACTGATATAATCAATGAAAGTAAAAGCATCAATAAAGAAGAGAACCCCCGAATGTAAGATTGTACGGAGGAAAGGAAAATTATTCGTTATCAACAAAAAAAATCCTAAGTACAAACAACGTCAGGGATAAAAAATTAAATGTCATTATCCGCCGAGGCGGAGTCATTAGTGGTCGTTGTGTAAGACCGACTGCTACAAATGATGCAAAGCAAATGACAATTAGTGAAGAAACAGAAATAAAAGAAAATATAATATATAAATTATGGCACGTATAGCAGGTATAGATTTACCCAAGAATAAAAGAGGCGAAATTGGTCTGACTTATATTTATGGTATCAGCCGCAGCAGTTCTAAAAAAATATTGAATGAAGCAGGGATTGATCTCAATAAAAAAGTTCAGGACTGGTCTGATGATGAACAATCAAAGATTCGTAATATCATTAACGAGAAATTTAAAGTTGAAGGTGCTTTGCGTTCAGAAATGCAGATGAATATTAAACGATTGATGGATATTGGCTGCTATAGGGGAATACGTCATCGTTCAGGTTTACCATTACGCGGGCAACGTACCAAGAATAATTCCCGTACCCGTAAAGGAAAAAAGAAAACAGTAGCTAATAAAAAGAAAGCTGTAAACAAAGGTTAATAATTGAAACAGAACAAAAGTAATTATAATTGATATATGGCAAAAACAGCAAAAGTTACAAGAAAAAAAGTAGTAAAAGTTGATCCGGTTGGTCAGGCACATATTTTTGCTTCGTTCAATAACATCATCATTTCGCTTACTAATGCTACAGGCCAGGTAATTTCATGGTCATCAGCAGGGAAAATGGGATTCAGAGGTTCGAAAAAAAATACACCGTATGCAGCTCAAATGGCTTCCCAGGATTGTGCAAAAGTAGCGTATGATCTGGGTTTACGTAAAGTAAAAGTTTTCGTAAAAGGTCCTGGTGCTGGAAGAGAATCAGCTATCAGAACTATTCATACTGCCGGACTTGAGGTTACCGAAATAGTTGATATTACTCCATTACCTCATAATGGTTGCAGGCCTCCTAAAAGAAGAAGAGTATAATAAATGTCATTGATGGTCTCATTAAGTCATTTATAGTCATTAAAATGACATGAAGTTAATGACAACAAATGACAGCGTAAGCGAATGGCAAATAAAAAAAGAATTAAGAAAGTTAAATATATTTAAAAAATGGCAAGATATACAGGCCCCAAGACAAGAATTGCAAGAAAGTTTAAGGAACCTATTTATGGTCCTGATAAATATTTCGAAAAGAAAAATTATGCTCCCGGCATGCACGGTGCTTCTAAAAGAAAAAGAAAAACATCAGAGTATGGCATTCAGCTCCAGGAAAAACAAAAAGCAAAATATACCTATGGTATTCTTGAAAAACAGTTTGCTAATATTTTCCATAAAGCATCCAGTAAAAAAGGTGTTACCGGTGAAAACTTGCTACAGTTAATAGAAGCAAGATTAGACAATGTTGTATATCGTCTTGGTATTGCTCCTTCACGCTGTTCAGCTCGTCAGTTAATTACACACAGGCATATCACTGTAAACGGTAAAGTTACCAACGTACCTTCATATACATTAAAAGTTGGCGATTTGGTTAGTGTTCGTGAAAAATCAAAATCACTGGAAGTAATTACCAATTCACTTTCTTCACACAGCAACCAGCAGGCATGGCTTGAATGGGATGGAAATTTAATGACCGGTAAAGTAGCCAGCTATCCTGAACGCGACCAGATTCCAGAAAATATTAAGGAACAGTTAATCGTCGAATTATATTCTAAGTAATAAACCAAGGTAAAACAAACATATGGCAATTTTAGCTTTTCAAAAACCCGATAAGGTTATTATGCTTGAATCTGATGGATTCAATGCGAAATTTGAATTCCGCCCTCTCGAACCAGGATACGGTATTACCGTTGGGAATGCCCTGCGCCGAATACTGCTCTCTTCACTCGAGGGATTTGCTATCACTTCTATGAAGATTGAAGGTGTTGAACACGAATTTTCAACCATAAAAGGAGTTGTAGAAGATGTTACTGAAATTATCCTTAATTTAAAACAGATACGTTTTAAACGCCAGATAGAAACAGTAAGTAATGAAAAAGTAACAGTAAAAATTGCCGGACAAGATGTATTTACTGCTGGCGATATAAATAAATTCATGTCAAGTTTCCAGATATTAAATCCTGAGGTGGTTATTTGCCATATGGATCCTTCTGTAAAACTAACCATTGAATTATCTATTGAAAAAGGCAGAGGATATGTTCCTGCTGAAGAAAATAAAGTGCTTAATGCTCCTTTCGGAACCGTATTCATCGATTCTATTTTCACCCCGATAAAAAATGTGAAATACAGTATCGAAGACTATCGCGTTGAACAAAAAACCGACTACGAAAAACTTGTTCTCGAAGTTTCTACAGATGGTTCCATTAACCCGAAAGACGCGCTTAAAGAAGCAGCAAAAATATTGATTCATCATTTCATGTTATTTTCAGACGAAAAAATTACTCTTGATACTGAAGAAAAATCATCAAATGAAGAATTCGATGAAACTTCATTACATATGCGTCAGCTTCTAAAAACTAAACTAGTGGATATGGATCTTTCTGTAAGAGCCCTTAACTGCCTTAAAGCTGCCGATGTTGAAACTCTTGCCAATCTTGTAGAGTTCAATAAAAATGATCTTTTAAAATTCAGGAATTTTGGAAAGAAATCGCTTGCAGAACTTGAAGAACTTGTAAAATCAAAGAATCTTCATTTTGGAATGAATCTTTCAAAATATAAATTAGATAAAGAATAAAAATAGTTCAAAGTTCAATGTTTAAAGTTCGGGATTTTGAATTTTAGATGTGACTGAAAAATAAATTTTACAATGAGACACGGAAGAAAAATAAATCACTTAGGAAGAACAAGCGCTCACAGGCAAGCATTGCTGTCAAATATGGCTTCTTCATTGATATTAAGTAAAAACAAAAGGATTACAACTACTTTGGCAAAAGCAAAAGCGCTTCGCGTATATATTGAGCCTTTGTTAACCCGCTCAAAAGAAGATTCTACACAAAGCCGCAGGGTTGTATTCAGTTATCTTCAGAATAAAGAAGCTGTTACCGAACTGTTCCGCGAAGTGGCTACTAAAATAGCTCAGCGCCCCGGTGGTTACACTCGTATACTGAAAACCGAGAACCGTTTAGGCGATAATGCACAAATGTGTATCATGGAACTGGTTGATTATAACGAGAACCTCATTGGTGAAAAACAGGAAAAGAAAGCAAAAACTACTCGTCGTGGTCGTGGTGGCGCTAAGAAAGTTACTGCCGAAACCGGTGCAGATGCTGAAGCAGTAACGAAAGCTCCTAGAAAAAAATCAACAAAAAAAGCAGCAGATGAAAAAGTTGAAAAAACTGATGCTCCTGCTGATGATGTAAAAACTGATGAAACTTCTTCAGAAAACTAAGAATATTTCTTAAAATATATTTAAAAGGATAAAGTAATTCGCTTTATCCTTTTTTTATTATTCCTTGTTTTTATAGAAATAATACCGAAAGTATAAATCATTCCGGTATATGCCATGCATAGGCTTTTTAAAAGTGAGGTTGAGTTCATCCTTTAGTTCATAGAAGTCTGAAGCCTTATGAAGTTATACTCGTTATTATCAGGTTTGCAAAGTCAAAACTGTTTAGAACGAGTTATACCGTACAGAAAACAAAAAATATTTTTGCAAAACTCTTTTCTGTCGGTATAAGATATATGTTGATTAAAAAAATATTTGATTAAAAATTAAGTAGTATATCATCGAGTTATAAAAATTATTTCTAATTTTAAAAACTGAAATTAAAAAATCCAAATATGGGACAGATAATAAATATCCATGCAAGACAAATCCTCGATTCAAGAGGTAATCCAACGATTGAAGTTGATGTGTTAACCAATACTGGTGTGCTGGGACGTGCAGCAATTCCTTCTGGAGCTTCAACCGGTATTCATGAGGCACACGAATTACGCGATAATGATAAAGGTATTTATCTTGGCAAAGGTGTTCTTAAAGCAGTACAGAATGTAAATAAAACCCTTAACGAAGAATTGAATGGTCGTGATGTTTCCGATCAGATTGAAATTGATAAGTTGATGATAGATCTTGACGGGACACCAACAAAAACCAACCTTGGAGCCAATGCAATACTTGGCGTTTCGTTGGCTTGCGCCAATGCAGCTGCTCAGGAATCAGGACAGCCTTTATTCCGTTACCTTGGTGGTGTGAATGCTAACCTGCTCCCCATTCCAATGATGAACATTTTGAACGGCGGTTCACATGCCGACAATAGCATAGATTTCCAGGAATTCATGATTATGCCTGTAGGTGCAACATCGTTTTCCGATGCCATTCGCATGGGTGCTGAAGTTTTCCATAACCTGAAAAATGTTTTAAAGAAAAAAGGTTACTCAACCAACGTGGGTGATGAAGGCGGATTTGCTCCTAATTTAAAATCGAATGAAGAAGCAATTACCGTGATTATTCAAGCAATTGAAGCGGCAAAATACAAACCCGGAAAAGATATTTATATTGCTCTCGACCCGGCAGCTTCTGAATATTTTATTCCTGAGGAAAAAGTTTACCACATGCATAAATCAACCGGCGATAAATTAAAACCTGCCGAAATGGTGAACTATTGGAAAGAATGGGTTAAAAAATATCCTATCGTTTCTATTGAAGACGGTATGGCTGAAGATGATTGGGATGGATGGAAACTGATAACTAAAACTATTGGAGATAAAATTCAACTGGTAGGTGACGATTTATTTGTTACCAATGTAGAACGTTTGCAGAAAGGAATAAAGAATGGTTCGGCAAATTCTATTTTGATAAAAGTAAATCAAATAGGAACATTAACGGAAACCATTAACGCTGTGGAAATGGCTCGTACCAATGGTTATACCTCTGTAATCAGTCATCGTTCGGGTGAAACCGAAGATACCACCATTGCCGACCTTGCTGTTGCATTAAAAACCGGAATGATCAAAACCGGTTCGGCATGTCGTTCAGAACGTATTGCAAAATACAACCAGTTGCTTCGTATTGAAGAAATGCTGGGAGACCAGGCTCAGTATTTCGGTAAGAATTTTAAATTTGCTAAATAATTTGATGATTGAGTTGAATGAAAGCCTCCGGATTCCCGGGGGCTTTCATTTTATAAAGACTTTCTGTGTTTCAAAAACTAGGAAAGTCTTTATAAAGTTTTCATCTGTAAAGCCAAACCAACCACCTATTGGTAAAACCTTACCGAATATAAAATTGTACTTGATTTTAAATTATTTTTGGTTATAGTAAATCTTTTATTTTTTTTCATCTAATCATTTCTTGTAATAAAACTTGAAGTGAAAATGAGGGTTAATAAAATTATTTTTGTTTTTCCTTACTTTTTGCTTGACCAAAAAGTAACAAAAAGTCAAGACGAATCGATGCTTCTGCGCGCTCTGGAAAATTGCTAAGTTCTAATCAAAGCGAGTAAACTTCTTTGAAAGAACTTTACGCAATTTCCCATTCACATCCAACCTTGCCCCCGCCGATTCGTCTGCCCAACACGCTAATGGGATATGCAAAAATTAAATTAAAAAACAGAAAATGCGTTGGCATGGAAAATTTTGCGGTGGTGTGCGATGGTGCCTTGATGGTCGTGGGTTGTAAGCATTGGACTGTGCGATAAAACGACCATCGCAGGGCTTTAAATTTTCCGCTTTTTTTGATTACTTTTTTTTAAAAAAAGTAATGAGAAAGAAAAATGTTTAAATGTTTTTGAAATAAATTATTTCTTTCTCACCCCATCCCCCTTACTCATCTAATTCATGTATTGGTTTATTATAAAAATTTATTATCCATTTTTTGTTAAGTAATTTATGCTTAAATATTTTTGAATAATAATAAAAGGGTTTATTTTTGGATGATTCTAAAAATTAAAAATTAGAAAATAAGTTATTTGTAATAGTAAAATTGAATTGCTGCAATTTGAAAACAGTTATAAATATTTTTTCAATAGAGAAATACATAAGTAGGCATAATTAAAACAAAATCGTGTTCAATAATAAATAATTAAGCAAAGTAAAATGGTACAAAGAAAAAACACAACACAAATACCAAAAGAGTCTGCAATATTGACTATAAGCAATTCTGACTTTTTTGGAAAATTGGAAAAACGAATTGAAATTGGTGAGGAATTATTTAATCGTTCCATTTCTAACCAAAATGAATTAATAACTGCGAATTCTGATTATAAATTATGGTCAGATTATAACTTTGAAATGCTTAAACAAGTATTTAACATAGAAGATAACAATTATATGAACTCTTATAATCATGCTGGTTACACTTTTATAGGACAAATGGGGGAAGTAATAGGTAATCCAATTCAGTCTTTTAAGAATTTAGTAAAGTATAAACTGGACAACCTAAAAAGTTTGTTGACTAGAACTGAATTATTAAAATCGCAAGTAACTGTTAACACACATATTTCCGTTACGACACCCAAAACAACACTTTCAAAAACAGAAGTATTTATTGTGCACGGTCATGACGAAGCAGCAAAAACAAAAACCGCACGTTTCATTGAAAAATTAGGTTTAAAACCTATAATACTTCATGAACAAGCAAGTGGAAGTAAGACTGTAATTGAAAAAATTGAAGCGTATTCAAACGTAGGTTTTGGAATAGTGCTTTACACACCGTGTGATATTGGCGCAAAAAATGAAGCGAAACCTAATATAAAAAGTCGGGCAAGACAAAATGTTGTTTTTGAACACGGGTTTTTAATTGGTAAAATTGGAAGAGAAAATGTTTGCGCATTGTCTTAACCCCCTATAAGTTAGACATATTTTTCAAAAGAGTTTAGGTTTTTA
>DAOQAK010000064.1 GCA_035353855.1 Bacteroidales bacterium
TCGGTTTGCGATACCCTTTTTCTTTTATTCTAACAAAATTTTAAACAGGCTCTAAATTTGGTTAAATTTATTTAATGAATTTTTTTTTTATTGAATTCAATTAAACTTTAGTAAACTAATTTTGAAATATTTTTCGGGCTTTCCTTTTTTTATATTCATTAAAATATTAAAAAGGAACCTCAATTGAAGTTCCTTTTTAATCAGATTGGTGTATTTATTTAATCGCGTTTTATGGTTTGGTTAATGTTGCCATCCATATCACGTATGTTTACTATCATTGGCATTTGCCCGGGCAGACTGTGTGTAGCGCATGAGAAACACGGGTCGTACGAACGGAAAGCCATTTCAATAAGGTTTAAAATACCATCGTCAACAGTAACGCCTTTTTTTATGAAACCCTGTGCTGCTTTTTTAAGCGACATGCAAATGGCTGCGTTATTATTGGTTGTTCCAACAATCAGGTTTGCTTTTGTAACCATACCGTTTTCATCGGTCCAGTAATGGTGTGTTAAAGTACCTCTTTGTGCTTCAACAGTACCAACACCTTCAGTAGGTGTATTGTAAACTTTTGCTCTTAAATCAGGACTGCAAATTTCAGGAATGCTTGCCAGTTCTACAGCTCTTTCGGCAGAATAAATCAACTCAACCAAACGTGCCCAGTGCATTGCAAGGGTGTTGTGAACAGGTTTCCCACCGAGTGTTGCATACATTTTTTCATATTCCTGTTGTGCAACAGGGGTTGCCATACCGTCGGATGCATTCAATCTTGATAACGGTGTTGCATGATATACACCTGAATCCTGTCCTTCAACAAAACCTTTCCATCCAATTTTTTTCAGGTAAGGGAATTTTAAATAACTCCACTGTTCCACTCTTTCAGCAACATATTCCCTGTAATCTTTGGGAGCATATTTGAATAGTTCTTTTCCTGTTGTGTCAACAACACGAACTTTTCCATCATAAAAATTCACTTTGTTATTTTCATCAACAAGGCCCATTGAATGGATATTAAGCTTGTACGGACCGTTAACAATGATGTCAACATATTCTTTATTTGCAAGAACAACATCGTTGAAAATCTTCATTGAGAATTTTGAAAATTCAACAAATCCTTTTGCTTTTTCAAGAATATCTTTTCTTTGTTCTTCTTTCAATCCTTTGCGAACTCCGCTGGGAATATTCAGCATAACATGAGTCTGGTGACCGCCAAGCAGCGCCTGTATTTCCTGTGCTAAACGACGTTGTTTTAAAACTTCGGTTCCTATTTCTTTTCCTACTTTTGCAATAACACCAAGAACATTTCTTTCGCCTTTTGGTGCTGTTGGCCCTACAACAAAATCGGGAGCACCGAGAGCATAGAAATGTGCAATATGGCTATGAACGAAATGAGCCATGTAAAATAATTCCCTGATCATTTTTGCAGTAGGCGTAGGCTCTGCGTTGAAAACAGCATCAGCAGCTTTGCCGGCAGCCATGTGGTGACAGCCGGGGCATACACCGCAAATTTTTGTTACAATTTGTGAAACATCTTCAATGGCGCGTCCTTCAAGGAATTTTTCAAAACCTCTTAATTCAGGAACCTGGAAGTAAACATTATCTACATCGCCATCGTCGTTGCAGAATATTTCTATTTTACCATGACCTTCAAGTCGGGTTACCGGATCTATTGTGTATTGTTTCATTTCTGTTTCCTCCTTAAAATAGAGCCGGGCAGGCTGAACCTGTAAAATGTTCCGGCTGGGTCAACAACTGATTCGATTGCTTTATCTATATCTTCCTGTTCTTTGCCTTCGAGCATGGATGCGATAGCCGACATCATTTTTGCTCCCGGGTCGGGAATGCCCGGCAATGGCCCGTAACAACCACGGCAGGGTGCATTGCCCTCAATGCAGCGCACTCCGCAACCTCCGCGTGTAGCAGGTCCCATGCAAAGAATGCCTTGTTCATTCAGACAGGTTTCTCCATCATCAATAACTTCCCATGCACGTTTAAATTTAGTAATATTCTTTTTATCTGATTTTTTTCTCTTGCAGTCATCACATTGAACACGGTCGAAAACACCTATCACCGAACCTTTCGGAGGTAATGCAGCTCCTGTTACTACAGCCATGAAAACTTCAACAAGGCGTTCGGTTTGCGGAGGACAACCGGGGAGGTAGTAATCCACATCCACTACCTGGTTGAGTGTCATCACATCATTATAAAATTTAGGAAGTGTAAGTTTTCCTTCTTTCACAATGGTTTCTGTTGTAGGGACCACTTTATTAGGATTATCAATGGATTCGCTTGTTTCGTAAACGCGCTTGAAAATTTCTTCTTTATTGGAAAAATTTGCCAGTCCGGGTATTCCTCCCATGTGCGCGCAAGAACCGTATGCTATCAATATTTTTGATTTTTTGCGAAGCAATTTTGCCATGTGCTCATTTTCACTTGTTCTTACAGCTCCATTGAAAAGCGTGATGTCAATATTTCCATCGGGCATTTCTTCCACATCTTTATATTTCACGTCGAGCGCTATAGGCCAGAAAACAAGGTCAGCATGTTCCACTACTGTAAAGAGCGATTCATGAACATCGAGTACTGAAACACAGCAACCGCCGCAGGCAGCGCCCCAATATACAGCCAGTTTTATTTTTGGTTTATCAGCCATTTATTATTTCTCCTTATTTTTCAATGGTTTCAACAACTTCTTTAATTTTTGAAGGACCCAGCTGCCTTATCTGTTCAGTCATTTCATTAACCACTTCCTGTAGTCTTTTTCCTTCGCTGGCGCTTATCCATTCCAGGCGCAACCTGTTCTTTTCAATGCCCATTTGTTCGGCATATTTTTGAAAGAGTGTGAATCTGCGCAGGCATTTATAATTCCCTTCAGCATAGTGACAATCGCCCGGGTGACAACCTCCGATAAGAACGCCATCGGCGCCTTTAGCAAAAGCTTCCATGATGAATTCAGGGTCGATACGGCCTGAACACATAACACGAACAACACGGGTGCTTGGAGCATATCTCAACCTGGAAACACCTGCAAGATCGGATGCAGTGTAAGTACACCAGTTGCAAAAGAAAGCAACGATCCTGGGCGTCCATGATTCATTATTATTTATTGTAGATTGCATATATCAGTATTTTAATTAATCAATTAATAAACCATCAATTTCACTAAGTATTTCTTCATCATCAAAAAGATTCTGGAATATGGCATTGGAGCCACATGCTGCTACACATGTTCCGCAACCTTTACATAGCGCTTCATTAATAAATGATTTCTTTTTTTCTGAATTGAAGGAGATAGCGGTATAAGGACACATATTGATACACACCTGGCAGCCACAACATTTTTCTTCAACTATACTTGCTGTATTTGGTTCCAGTTCAACATGTCCGGCATCAATAAGCGCCAGCGCTTCTGAAGCAGCAGCGCCTGCCTGTGCAACACTGTCGGGGATATCTTTTGGTCCCTGGCATGCTCCTGCAATGAAAACACCATCGGTGAAAGTGCTTACCGGCGCCAACTTAGGATGTCTTTCAAGGAAGAACCCTTCTGTTGAACAGGAAATGCTGAACATCTTTCTTACATCCTGTGCATCTTTGGCAGGTTCGAGACCTACAGAAAGAACGACCATATCAACAGGGATCCTGCGTACCATGCCAATCAAAGTATCTTCAGCACGGATTACAAGCTTTCCTTTTTCAGAATCGGTGGTAGCCCAGTCGGAAACTTCTGATACACGACCGCGAATAAACTGAATACCTTCATTTAATAATTTATCGTAAAATTCTTCATAACCTTTTCCCGGTGTTCTCATATCAATATAGAAGTTGTATACTTCAGCATCGGTATGTTCTTTAAGAAGGTGCGCCAGTTTCAGGGAATACATGCAACATACGCGTGAACACCATTTGTTTGTTTTTTCATCTCTTGAGCCAACACAATGAATAATACCAATGCTTTTAGGTTTTGTTTTTCCATCTCTTAAAACAACATGACCTTCGGTTGGTCCTGAAGCATTGACAAGGCGTTCCACTTCGAGTGAAGTAAAAACGTTTGGATATTTCCCATAACCATAGTTGGATGATTTTATGGGATTGTGGGGCTCAAAGCCGGTTGAAAGAATAATTGTTCCCACGTTGATGTCAACAGTTTCTGCTTTCTGATTGAAATCGAAAGCATTTCTGTCGCATGCTTTAGCGCATGTCTGCTGGCATTTACCGGTTTTAAAATGCAAACAAACATTATCATCAACTCTGACAACTTGCGGAGTTGCCTGTGGGAACGGTATATATACAGGTTTCCTTTTTGAAAGTCCGAAGTTGAATTCATCATAGAATTTTCCTTGCTTAAAAATACAGGCATCAATACAAGCCAGGCATCCTACGCAAAGTTCTTCTTTTATATAACGTGGTTTTTTAGTTACCGTAATTTTATAGTTGCCCACAAAACCTTCAACGTTGGCTATTTCAGACCATGTCCATAATGTTATATTCGGATGTTTCAGAACAGATGACATTTTTGGCGTAAGGATACAAGCAGCGCAATCGAGTGTGGGGAAGGTCTTATCGAACTTAGCCATGTAACCGCCAATGGTTGCATCTTTTTCAACGAGGTAAACTTTTTTCCCGGCGTTTGCTAAAGTTAACGATGCCGATATTCCTGCAATTCCACCACCTACTACCAATACATCAGGATTTACAGGAACTTTTTTCTTTTCCAGCGCTTTGTGGAAAGCTACGCGGTGAACAGCTGCCCGGGCAAGGTCTTTAGCTTTTATGGTTGCTTGTTCTTTATCTTCATGAACCCATGAAGTATTTTCCCTGATATTCACCATCTGCATGTAGAACTGGTTCAGTCCTGCTTTTGCTGTAGCGTTTCTGAATGTAGGCTCATGCAATAAAGGTGAACACGAAGCAACAACGATCCTGTTCAGTTTTTGCTCTTTTATATCTTTTTGTATAAGTTCCTGACCGGGGTCGGAACACATGTATTTGTAATCTTTGGAAACAACCACATTGGGTAATTTTGAAACATATTCAGCAACACCGGTTACATCAACAATGCTGGCTATGTTATGCCCACAATGGCATATATAAAAACCAATTCTTATTTCTTCTTTCTGATTTGACATTCTTGTTCCTCCCTGTATTATTTTGCTAAACTTAAATTAGGTGATAACATACGGTGCAACCCTAATTCCTTATCGTTAATACCAAATGCCATTCCCATAAGCTGTGTAAAGTACATTACAGGAATTTTTATGTCTTCACCGAACATCCCGGTAACTTTTCCCTGGAAACATTCGAGGTTAAACTGGCATAAGGGACATGAAGTAATAATAACATCAGCTCCTCTGAATTTGGCTTCTTTTAATAAAAGGAAATTCATTCTCATTCCAATTTCGGAGATGGTGCTGGTCATGCTTCCGCTGCAGCATCTTGTTTTCAGAGGCCAGTCAATAGCTTCAGCGCCTAAAGCTTTTGCAATGTCATCCATGGTATGCGGGTCTCGCTGGTCATCAAAAGTATTGATAGGTCTTATCAGCTGGCAACCATAATAACTGGCTACTTTCAAGCCTTTTAAATTTTTTGAAATGGTATTTTCTATAGTTTTAAGTCCGATATCATTTATCAGAACATCGAGCGGATGACGCACATTTACTTTGTTTGAAAAAGGCATTCCTATTTTATTAAGTTCATCATGAACTTTTTCTTTTATCTTTTTATCCGTATCAAGATAGTTCTTTGTTTTCTGCAAACCCATGTAACATGCAGCGCAGGGGGCAATAATATCTGCTCCTCCCTGTTTTTCGGCTAATGCCAGATTCCTTGCAATAAGGCTGATAGCGCTGGTTTCGTTGATAGCCATGTAGTTTGTGGCGCCGCAGCAATTCCAGTCCTCAATTTCTTCGAGGGGAACATTCAGCTTTTTAAATACTGCAAGCAGCGATTCTTCATATGATCTGCCGGATGATTTAAGCGAACAACCCGGGTAATATAAATATTTCATATCTGTTTCTCCTGTTTAATTATGTTCTTAAGCTTCGGCTTTACCAATAATTTTTCTAATCTGTTCTTTATTTTTAGCACCTTTTTCAAATGGCAGAAGCCTGCCGGTGAAAAAGAGTTTGATGCCTAAAGAAGTATATCCAAGTATTTTAAAAATATTATACTTTAAATAGTAATTTATGAGCAGCCAGGTTTCATTGCTTCTTCCACGTTTTTTTATTTCATTAAAAAAAGTGTTGGCCATTATTGGAACAGGGAAGTTCTTCGGGTATATCTTATTTTTGATGGCTTCTCTTTTCAGGGCATACATTACATCTGTGATTTTAATTCCTTTTGGGCATTCTACAGAGCAATTGTAACAGGAAGCACAAAGCCAGACTGTTTTGTTTGAAAGTACTTCATCTTTAAATCCGGCTCTGACCATCGCAATTATTTTTCGCGGAGTGTAATCCATGTAAATACTTAACGGGCATGCAGAGCTGCAGTTGCCGCATTGAATGCATCCGAAAAGTTTTTCACCATGAGCATTTTTGGCAATCAGTTTTCCGAAATTTTTGTCCAGATCTGATTCGTGTTTGATCTCTTGTAACTCAAAATTCTTAATTTTTGCCTTCATTATTTTTGGGATTTTCTATTTTAGATATTGGGATATTTTTTTAATATAGAACAAATTATTCCAAAGGAAAAAGTAAAAAAAAAATTGGTTTTTAAAAATTATGTTGTATTTTTTTACAATAAACTGCATAAAAGCAATATAAATAGAAAATTTATATAATTTTGTCATGATAAAAATGGTAGTGTAGAAAGCGTTTATTTATACAGAAGTTGAAAAAATCATATAAAGTTGTAGTTAAAGGATTGGTGCAGGGTGTAGGGTTTCGTCCATTTGTTTTTCGTATTGCAAAACGATCGGGTTTGAACGGAAATGTTGAGAACAGAAATGATGGAGTAATAATAAATATAGAAGGAACACAGAAAGAAATAGATGAATTCCTGAAATTATTAAAAATCGAAGCGCCTCCTGCATCCAATATTGAATCGGTAACAGTTGAGCTGACCGAAATAAAAGATTATACCAATTTCGAAATTGTAAAAAGTAAAAATACTTCGGATGAAATAACTGAAGTCAGTCCTGATATTTCTGTTTGTGATGATTGCCTTAAAGATTTGAAAAACCAGGAGCATCGTATCCATTATCCGTTCATCAACTGCACGAATTGTGGTCCGCGCTTTACCATTATAAAGGATTTGCCATACGACCGCGATAAAACAACAATGAAAGATTTTATGATGTGTTCAACATGTCATCATGAATATACCGATGTGCTGGACCGCAGATTCCATGCACAACCTGTAGCTTGCAATAATTGCGGACCGGTTTATGAAATGCATGTAAAAGGAAAGATAATTTCTGAATTCGAAATGATATTAAAAACAGCAGCAGCCGTAATTGATAACGGACTGGTGCTGGCAATGAAAGGACTGGGTGGCTTTCACATTGCCTGCGATGCTTTGAATGCGGAAGCCGTAAAGCGTCTCCGTAAATTAAAAAACAGGGAAAGCAAGCCCTTTGCCTTGATGTGCAGGGATGTTGATGCACTCGGAAAATATGTGGAGATTTCAGAAGTGGAAAAAAAATCGTTGACATCGTGGCGCAAACCTATTGTTATATTAAAAGAAAAATCACCATTAAAAATTCCTGATTCAGTTAGTAATGGACTCGGAACAGTAGGAGTGATGCTGCCATACATGCCTTTTCATTATTTGCTTTTTGAAAAATTGAAAACGGATTTAATGGTTCTGACCAGCGGGAATATTTCTGATGAGCCCATTATTATTGATAATGCGCAAGCAGAAAAAAAATTATCAAAAATTTCGGATGCACTTTTAATATACAATCGTGATATTTATAACCGTACCGATGATTCCCTGATTTTTATAGCAAATGAAAAAGAACGAATCATAAGGCGTTCGCGTGGGTATGTTCCGAATCCGGTTAATCTTGCTTTTAATGCCGAAGGGATTTTTGCTGCCGGCGCTGAACTGAAAAATTGTTTTTGTGTTGGCAAAGGAAAACAAGCGATCATCAGTCAGCATATTGGTGATTTAAAAAATTTGGAAACGTATGAATTTTATAAGGAAACGGTAAATCAGTTTAAAAAACTTTTCAGGATAAACCCGGTACTTGCTGTTGGCGATATGCATCCCGATTACCTTTCCACGCGTTTTGTAAATGAAATGAATGTTCCGAAAATCTTTGTTCAGCATCATCACGCGCATGTGGCATCGTGCATGGCTGAGCATCATCTTGATGAAAAGGTCATAGGTGTTAGTTTTGACGGAACAGGTTATGGCGATGACAGAAATATCTGGGGTGGTGAATTTTTTATATGCGACCTGGATAATTATGAACGCATTTCGCATTTTGAATATATGCCCATTCCAGGTGGGGATAAGGTTTCGGAAGAACCATGGCGAATGGCAATTTCCTATTTGTATAAATTTTATGGAAAAGAATTTTTAAAATTCAATTTGCCATTTTTAAAAAATATTTCTTCTGAAAAAATAAATCTTTTAATTCAGGCGATAGATAAAAAATTAAACTGTCCGTTGACTTCCAGCGCCGGAAGATTATTTGATGCGGTTGCCGCAATTTCAAACATTTGTACAGCAAATGGTTTTGAAGCTGAAGCTCCCATGCGACTGGAATCGGCAATCAACAAGGTTTGTAAAGAAAAATATAAATATACTTTTAATGGAACTATTTCTTTTGAACAGACAATAAAAGGTATAGTTGATGATATAATTAATTCAGTTGAACCTTCGGTTATTTCTGCGAAATTCCATAATGCAATAATTTCAGTAATTTTGGATGTTGTAAATTCAGTAAAAGAAAAATATAATTTAAATAAAGTTGTTTTATCGGGAGGCGTTTTTCAGAACAGGTATTTGATTGAAAATACAGAACGTTTACTGAAGGAAAATAAATTTGAAGTTTATACGCATAGCAAAGTGCCATCGAATGATGGTGGTGTAGCGCTTGGACAGTTGGCTGTGGCAGCGAAGAGGCGAAGCTTAATTAGTAGTAAGTCGTAAGACACAAGTGGCAAGTAAAATGAAACGGGGAATGGATGAAACGGGGAATGGGCGAAATGGGGAATGGAGGAAATTGGGAATTGGCGAAGGATTTACAATAAATAACTTAATGACAGCATAGAGGTGTAGCAATTAAACAATAAATAAATTCATAAATCATAAATCAAAAATCGTAATTCGTAAGACACAAGTGGCAAGTAAAATGAAATGGGGAATGGGTGAAACGGGGAATGGGTGAAACGGGGAATGGATGAAACGGGGAATGGGCGAAATGGGGAATGGGGAAAATTGGGAATTGGCGAAGGATTTACAATAAATAACTTAATGATAGCATAGAGGTGTAGCAATTAAACAATAAATAAATTCATAAATCATAAATCAAAAATCGTAATTCGTAAATCTAAAATCTAAAATCTAAAATATATATGTGTTTAAGTATTCCTGCAGAAATAGTATCGATAGATGGAGAAATGGCAAAGGTTTCTATTGGAGGAACTTTTGTTAATGCAAGTCTTCAGTTATTGGAGAACCCTAAAGTAGGGGAGTTTATTTTATTACATTCCGGTTTTGCCATTGAAAAACTAAGTCCGGAAGAAGCCGAAGAAACGTTAAAATTATTTAAAGAACTTGGAGAATTAGATAATCAATTATAAAATAATAGAACACGAATATAACGGATTGAACGGATTTTCACAGATTATGAATTCGTGATAATTCGTAACATTCGTGCTCGCCGCAGCGAATCCGTGTTCCAATTTAATACAAAAGAAAAAATGAAATATATTGACGAATACCGCGATAAAACAATAGTTTTCGATATTTTAGAAAAAATCAAAACGATTTCCAGAAAAGAAATTGCGCTGATGGAAGTGTGCGGCGGACATACTATGGCTATCCAAAAATTTGGAATACCATATATGCTGCCACATAATATTAAGCTGGTGTCAGGTCCCGGTTGTCCTGTTTGCGTGTCGAGCAAAAAGTTCATCGACCAGGCTATTGTTTATGCCCAAATGAAAGATGTTATTATTACCACCTTCGGCGATCTGATAAGAGTTCCGGGTTCGCAATCATCGCTCGAAAAAGAAAAAGCAAATGGCGCCGATGTACGCATAGTCTATTCTCCGCTGATGGCTATAGAAACAGCAAAGCAGAATCCCGGCAAAAAAGTTATTTTCCTCGGTATCGGATTTGAAACCACTTCTCCTACAAGCGCTGCGGCTATTATGAATGCATACCGACAAAAGGTCGATAACTTTTTATTATTCAGTTCGCATAAAATTATGCCTCCCGCGATGGCTGCTCTTATTGATGAAGGCGTGAAGATAAACGGGTATATCTGTCCCGGGCATGTAAGCACTATTACCGGTTCACACATTTATGAACCTATAGCAGAAAAATATCACCTCGGTTGTGTGGTTGCAGGATTTGAACCTGTGGATATTTTACAAACCATTTACATGCTGGTAAAACAATATGAAGAAGGCGAAGCCAAAGTAGAGATACAATATAAACGTGTTGTTAAACCCGAAGGAAATGTAAAAGCACAGCAGATCATGAATGATGTGTTCGAGCTGCGCGACGAATGGTGGCGTGGTCTTGGCGTAATTCCTCAAAGCGGGATGATGATACGCGAAAAATATAAAATACATGATGCGGAAGCCATGCTTCCTGTAACAGTTCCTGAACCCGAAGAACCTGCAGGTTGTATTTGCGGCGAAATATTGAAAGGATTAAAGAATCCGAAACAATGTAAATTGTTTGGAAAAGCCTGCACACCTTCCGATCCCATTGGTGCATGCATGGTTTCAAGCGAAGGCTCATGCCAGGCGTATTATAAATATAACAGGATGATAAAAGTTGACAAGGCATTAGGCTAAGTCGTAAGTCTATAGACACAAGACATAAGTTGACAAGTGGATTAGAATGCTGAATGTTTTTGTGTTTTTTTATTTCTGTTTAAAATTCATCTTTCCACTTTACTATGGAGTGTAATAAATATTTATAGCTTTGTGTATGAAGCTATTTAAGTTTTCCAGAATAAGTTGAAATAAATATTGAAAAATTAATTTTCATGCTTCCCAAAAAGAAAGAACATCCTAAAGAAAAATCAAAATTGCATCCACGAAATAAACATCGTGAGCGCTACGATTTCAAACAACTTATTGAGAGTTGCCCTGAATTAGCCGCGTTTGTGAAGATGAATATATACAATGATGAATCCATTGATTTTGCTGATCCGGATGCTGTGAAAATGCTGAACAAAACTTTGCTGAAGCATTATTATAATATCGATAATTGGAATATCCCTGAAAATTATTTATGTCCGCCCATTCCCGGGCGAGCCGACTACATTCACTATATGGCCGATCTGTTATATAGCAGTAATTTTGGGAAAATGCCGGCAGGCAAAAAAATAAAATGCCTCGATGTTGGCGTTGGCGCTAATTGCGTTTATCCAATTATTGGAAACAAAGAATACGACTGGTCGTTCGTGGGTTCCGACATTGATGCGGTTGCTGTTGAATCGGCAAAAAAAATAATTGAATCAAACCCGGTTTTAAAAAATAAAATCGAAATTCGTTTACAAAAAAATCTGAAAGATATTTTTTATGGGATCATTCAGCAAGATGAATATTTTGATCTGACAGTTTGTAATCCTCCGTTTCATAAATCATTGATAGAAGCCAGCGAAGGAACTCTCCGCAAATTAAATAATCTGAATGATAAAAAAATCACAAAACCGGTTTTAAATTTTGGAGGCAAAAGCAATGAGTTATGGTGCAAAGGCGGTGAGGTAAAATTTGTGAAGAACATGATTTATCAAAGCAAACAATTCGCAACTTCCTGTTTTTGGTTTTCTACTTTAATAGCAAAACAAACACATCTCAGCAGTGTTTATGAAGCGCTGAAAAAAGTTGAAGCTACAGAAGTGAAGACCATTCCAATGGGACAGGGAAATAAATCGAGCCGTATTGTTGCATGGACTTTCTTTACTCCGGAACAAAAGAAAAATTGGGCGAATACAAGATGGAATAAGTAAGTTAAATATTTTTTCAAGAGAATATTTTTATAAATCATACTTCAAAAATTGCAAATCGTAAATTAATAAAACCATGATAGAATTTGAATTAGGCGAACACGAATTCATCCCGTTAAACACATTGTTGAAACTGCTGAACTTTGTTCGTTCCGGTGGTGAAGCCAACCAGGTAATTGACGAAGGCTTTGTTAAAGTAAATGATGTTATAGAAAAACAAAAAAGAAAAAAACTTAGAGCAGGGGATAAGGTTAAGTTTCAGAAAAATGTTGTGCTAATTAAAGTGTAGCAAGTTGTAAGACAAAAGTAATTTTAGATTTGATGATTTAAGAATTATATTTTTCTGTCTTCGCATTCGATGCGGCGAATTGGTGAAAATATTAATCTTTCAAATGAGTAGTTTTATAGTTTACTGTATAATGTTTTAAGTTGTTTGTCATGCTGAAGAATGAGGCATCCATAATTCATTCTACCATTCAATTTTATAGATTACCTTTGCAATTCATTAATAAGCATCACAATGATCTTTGAAGATTTAAATTTAAATAAGCCTTTACTTCAAGCCCTGGATGATTTGGAATACACAAATCCTACACCCATACAGGAAAAAGTTTTTCCTTTAATCATGGATGGAAGGGATGTGTTGGGAATTGCTCAAACAGGCACCGGTAAAACCTTTGCATACCTTCTTCCTATTTTAAGGCAGCTGAAATTTTCCGAACAGAAACATCCGCGAATATTGATTGTTGTGCCAACACGCGAACTGGTATTGCAAGTGGTTGGTGAAATCAATAAATTGATAACATACATGAGTGTACGTGTTGGCGGGGTGTACGGGGGAACAAATATCAATACACAAAAACAAATTGTATACAATGGCTTGGATATACTGGTTGCTACACCGGGGCGATTGATAGACCTTGCTTTATGCGGAACATTGCGTTTAAGTTTCATTCAGAAATTTGTTATTGATGAAGCAGAAGAAATGTTCAACATGGGTTTTCGCACACAATTAAAAAATGTGATTGACCTGTTGCCTCCCAAAAGGCAAAACCTTTTATTTTCAGCAACGATGATGAAAGATATTGAAAATATTATTTCAGACTTTTTCATTACTCCGCAAAAAATTGAAATTGCAGCACATGGTGCACCACTGGAACAAATTTCGCAGGTTGCTTATTATGTGCCGAATTATTACACGAAAGCAAACTTGTTAGAAAACCTGGTTTTAAAGAATGACGAATTAAATAAGGTACTGGTTTTTTGTGAATCCCGGAAATTGGCTGACCGCTTGTTCGACCAGATGAAAGAAAAATTTCCTGATCAATTAGGTGTGATACATTCCAATAAATCTCAGAATTTCAGAATAAATTCTTTAAAGCAATTTCAGGATGGAAATTACAGGGTGCTTATCGCTACTGATATTGCAGCAAGGGGTTTGGATATTTCTGATGTTTCACATGTGATCAATTTCGATACTCCAAAAATTCCTGTAGATTATATTCATCGCATTGGAAGAACCGGAAGAGCTGATAAAACAGGGGTTGCCATTACATTCATAAATGAAGCGGAACGGATTTTTCAAATTGAAATTGAAGGATTGATGAAGAAACCCATTCCTATCGAACCGCTTCCTGAAGATGTAATTATTTCAAAAATATTTACTGATGAAGAATTACCGCCGAAAACGAATAAGAACTATTTAAAAAATTCTACGCTTAAAAGTTCAGGTGGTGCTTTTCATGAGAAATTGGAAAAAAATAAAAAAGTAAATCTTGGTGGATCATACAAAAGAAATCTCCGGCTTAAATATAAAAAACCTAAAAGCCTTCATAATAATAAGAAAAGAGAGAAAAAGTAAATAAATAATTTTACATACAATGATTTTCAACGCCATTTATGGCGTTGAAAAAAAAGAAAAAGAAAACAGGCTTTAGCCCAAACATATAAAATAAAATGTCATTCATAAAAGTTTACGTGCATTACGAATGGTCAACAAAGAACAGGGAATTATTATTATCTGCAGATATATGGCTAATCAGGAAGAGCATCATAAAAAGATTACATTTCAAAAGGAATATGATAAAATTATTAGACGGTATGGATTTGATATTGTTAAACATTAATTCTTGGTTTGGGCTAAAGCCCTTTTCTTTTCGTTTTATTTTGAGCACGACATAAATGTCGTGCCTAATGATGTTAAAATAGAACAACTGCATAAAATGAATAAATAAGATAGAAAGTTGGAAAGCATGTAAGTGTTATGGATAACGAAGCATTGATAAAACTGGTAAGCATGAAAATGCCTTATGGAAAATACAAAGGTTGGACTTTATGTAATTTACCGGAACCTTATTTAGTATGGTATCATGCAAAAGGTTTTCCTGAAGGAAAATTAGGAATGCTTCTGCATACTATGTATGAAATAAAACTGAATGGTCTGGAATATTTGTTGGAACCGTTTAAAAACCGCAACTATCAAGGCGTACGAACAATAAACAAATAAGGAAATATATGTAACGGTTCAGGTATGTTATATTATTTATACCGACAGAAAAGAGTTTTGCAAAAATATTTTTTGTTTTC
Organism: Bacteroidales bacterium; assembly: GCA_035353855.1. Lineage (NCBI taxonomy): Bacteria > Pseudomonadati > Bacteroidota > Bacteroidia > Bacteroidales > Bacteroidales bacterium. The sequence goes on from DAOQAK010000064.1 coordinate 14,723, forward strand.
TGTACGGTATAACTCGTTCTAAACAGTTTTGCCTTTACAAACCTGATAAGAACGAGTATAATTTCTATCAATTTAAAAAAATGTATCTCGCAAAGTTCGCAAAGGAAAAATGCAAAGCTCGCGAAGGCTCTATTTTATTGGCTTTGCGTCCTTGCCGAAAATCTTAGCGGTCTTTGCGAGAAAAATTTAAATCATTAATATTCTTTATTTGAAACATTTTTAATGTACCTGGATAGTTACAAATATATTAATCGAGTTTTATTTCTAAATTATTTTTTCTTTTAATAAAATGTTTTGAATCGCCGTATTCATCATAAGCGATTTCTTCGCCAATCATTTTAACCCTGTTGGCAAGGCAATCAATACATTCATCAGCTTCTTCGTTAATGCAGGGCTTGTTCTCATAAAGCAGGTAGCTGCTTCTGTATTTGCCGGGTGTAAGGTTAGGCATCAGTACATTGGCGCCTGCCTTCAGTCCGCGTTCTCTTCCCATTGGAAAAATAGTTTGCAAAGCAGTTGTAGATACAATGTTGATATAAGGCATCATGATTCTTAGAACAGCAATCATGCGAAGCGATAGGTTGAAGCGTTCTGCGAGAGGCAGCAATAAGTCTTTGTATTCATAAAGAGGAGTATCGGTGTGTTCAATATATGGTCCCATTCCAACCATATCAATGTTCATTTTTTTTATGAATAACAAATCGTCGGCAAGATTTTCAATCGTTTGAAATGGCAAACCTATCATCACGCCTGTTCCTGTTTGATAACCTGCTTTCTTAATATTTTCAAGGCATTCCAGTCGCGTCTTATAACTATGTAGATAATTATCAGGATGAATTTTTTTATAAAGTTCTTCGCTGGAAGTTTCTATTCGCAATAAATACCGGTCAGCTCCGGCATCGTGCCATTCTTTATATGTTTCGAATAATTGTTCGCCAACTGAAAGCGTGATGCGGAGTTCAGGGTTTGCTATTTTTTTTATTCCTGTTATCAGTCCTGTTATTCTTTTAGTAAAATCAGGGTTACATTGCTCACCCGATTGAAGCACGATTCCTGTGAATTTATTTTTTTGAGCGAATTCGGCAGTTTGCAAAATTTCGTCATCAGTTATAGAATACCTGTTTACTTTAGTGTTTCCGCTTCTTATACCGCAATACAAACAATTCTTTTTACATTGATTTGAAAATTCTATCAGTCCTCGTAAATAATCTTTTTTACCTATAAAATTTTCTTTTATCGAATAAGCTTTTTTTATTAAAGTGTCGCTATCTTCTTTATTGGTAAGTGAAAGTAAGAACATTATATCTTCTTTCGAAAACTCTTGCTTGTTTAATATTTCACTTAAATATTTCATAAATCATTTTATAAAAGGAGCAACTGCTCTTTCAAAAATTCCATTGATGTATGCAATGGTCAACCCGTAATTGGTAACAGGAACGCCTGCTTCAATGACTTCGGATAAACGACTTAAAATTTGTTTGCGTGTGATCATGCATCCGCCACACTGAATTACCAACGCATAATCGGTTATCGGATTTTTAATTTCATTTAAACCTGCAACAGTGTCAAACTCCAATTGTTTTTTTGTGTATTCTTTAAGCCAGCGTGGGATTTTGAACCTACCAATATCTTCACAATTTACCTGGTGCGTGCACGATTCCAGGATCAATATTTTATCACCGTCTTTTAGTTCCGATATTTTTTTTGTTCCTTTCACGTATTCATCGAAAGGCCCACGCATGTTGGCATAAGCTACACTAAAACCTGTCAGCGGAATGTCGGGCGGGATAATTTTATTTACATATCCGAATGCCTGGCTGTCGGTAATTACAAGCTTAGGCTTTATACCTGTTTTCTGTAAAAATAATTCTGCTTCTGTTTCTTTTACTACCACATTTATTGCATCATTATCGAGAACATCACGGATAGCCATTACCTGTGGCAATATCATTCTTCCTTCGGGAGCTTCTGAATCGACAGGAGTGATGAGCATAACAATATCACCGCGATCAATAATTCCTTTTAATAATGACGAATTTTTATAAGCTGTTTCAGGAATAACATTTTTTAATATTTCAATAACATTTTCAATGTTGAAACTTGTTTTAGCGCTGAATTCAGTAATAGGAGCGTCAGTTATTTTTTTTATTTTTTTAATGGTAGAATTTAATAAAGGTTCAATGTCTGATTTGTTATGTACGACTAAGTATGCAATTTTATATTTATTGAATTTTTCGATCAGCATATTTTCGTACTCACCGAAAATATTATTTGCGATAAGCAAGATAGCGCAATCTATTTGCTTAATTACATCAATGGTTTTTGCAATTCTTTTTTCTCCCAGCTCTCCGCTGTCATCAACACCGGCGGTATCAATAATAACAGCCGGGCCGATCCCGAATATTTCCATTGATTTTTTTACCGGGTCGGTAGTTGTTCCGGCAATTTCTGAAACTATTGCCACATCAAGCTTTGTGAGTGCATTGATAAAAGAACTTTTGCCAAAATTCCTGCGTCCAAAAATTCCGATATGCGGTTTGTTATCTTTTCCTTTGCTCATATGTTAGTAATATAAATCTCTTTTTCCCGATCTTATCATTTCAATTTTTTCTTTAATTGAAATTTTTATTTTTTCATCAGCCAGTTTTTCAATATTCTTATTAATTACCTCCCATCCTTTTTTTGCTGTAGTTTCAGGAGCATAATCAACAATATATTCTGCTAAAGTGAGTATTGCATTGGGTGTGCAATAACGTTTAATGAAACCCGGAACTGAAAATTCCATAAAGTGTTCGCCTGTTCTTCCGAGCCTGTAGCAAGCGGTACAAAATGATGGCAACATATCTTTATCCAGCAGGTCATCAATGATTTCATTCAATGAACGATCGTCATTAATTCGGAATTGTCCACGATCTAAATTTTTCTCTTTTTCTTTTTCTTCAGAATAACTACCGATTTCAATTTTTGTTCCGCCATCAATTTGCGAAACTCCGAATTGAATAATCTCATCTCTTAATTTTGCCGGTTCTCTTGCTGTAAGTATCATTCCGGTATAAGGAACAGCAAGCCTAAGAATGGCAACAAGTTTGGTGAAGTCTTCGTCGCTGACAAAATATTTATTTCCCAAATCTAGCATTGATGCATCTTTTACCCTTGGAAATGAAATGGTATGCGGTCCTACATTGTAGCATGCTTCGAGGTGGTTCGTGTGACGAACTAATCCCATAACTTCAAAACGCCAATCGTACAATCCGAATAAAGCGCCAATACCAACATCGTCTATTCCTGCTTCCTGTGCTCTATCCAATGAAGTAAGCCTGTAACCGTAGTCTGCTTTTTTACCTCGCAGATGATAGGTTTTGTAAGCATCGCTATTATATGTTTCCTGGAATATCTGGAACGTACCGATACCGGCTTTTTTTACTATTTTAAAACCTTCAATTTCCAGCGGCGCAGCATTGATGTTCACTCTTCTTATTTCACCGTTTCCTTTTTTTACATGATATGCGATATCAACGGTATGTGCGATGTATTCAGGGCTGTATTGAGCATGCTCGCCATAAACAAGGATCAATCTTTTCTGCCCTTTATCTTCAAGGGATTCTATTTCTTTTACAATTTCATCATCAGAAAGGGTTTTCCTTACCGCACTGGTGTTCGATGCCCTGAAGCCGCAATAAGTGCAATTGTTAGCGCATTTATTTCCGATATAAAGAGGTGCAAATAATACAATACGGTTACCGTAGATATTACGTTTTAATGTCCGGGCGCCTTCTTTTATTTCTTCAATGAGTTCCGGTGTATCTGCATTAATAAGTGTAGCAACATCTTCCAGGTTAAGCCTTTTTTTTGAAAGCGATTTAGCAATAATTTTTCTTACTTTTTCTTTTGAAGATTTAGTATTGTTAATATAATTCCATATTTCATCCTTGTCAATAAAGGGTTTCATTGGCTCGTCAGGAATAGAATATTTTTCAGGTACAAATTTCATAATATCCTCCGTTGTATTTTAATTTCAATATTTAGGTAATATGATCGTAAACGTGCTTCCTTTGTTTGGCGTGCTGGATACATCGATGGTGCCATTATAGATTTCAACTATTTTTTTTACTATCGATAAGCCAAGGCCTGTGCCTACAATGTTTTTTGTGTTGATATTTTTTATCCTGACAAATTCGTGGAATAATTTACTGATGTCTTCAGCCGACATACCAATGCCGGTGTCTTCAATAATGATGCTTATAGAAGTTCCGATTTCTTTGATTGCAATATAAATCTGTCCGCCTTCTTTATTATATTTCACCGCGTTTGAGATCAGGTTGTTGAAAATGATTTCCATCTCCTGTCGGTCTGCCTTTATTATCAAGCTTTCCGGGGCATCCAAATACATTTTGATATTTTTTTGTTTTGCCAGGGGCTCAAAAGTATCAATTGCAAATTTTGATACATCGAACAAATCGATCTCCTGCAAGTGCCTGTTGTTTTGACCTGATTCGATACGGGTAAGGTCGAGCATGTCGGATATAAGGCTGCGCATGCCTTTCATTCGTATCAGTGATCGATCGATCATCGGGTCATAATCTTCAAGTTTATCACCTGCCTGTCTTTCCTTCATCATATTCATGTATCCTTCAACGGCATTGATAGGTGATTTTAGTTCATGAGACAAAACTGAAAGAAACTGATGGCGCAATTCCTTGTCGTTCTCGGTCATCTTATTGGTCATGCGTTTCAGGTAAAGATGTTTGGTGATACTTTCCGTAGCTGCTTTGAGTTCCTGGGGTACGAAAGGTTTTGGAACGAAATTGTATGCGCCGTTTTTTGTAGCATTTACAGCAAGTTCAAGAGAGGCATAGGAAGTGATCATCATTACCTGGATATCGTATTTGTTTTTATTCATGTATTCCAAAACATCAATACCATGAATTCCCGGGAGCTTATTATCAAGCAACATGATATCCGTTTTATTTTCCTGGATAAAACTTATTGCTTCTTCACCGGTTGCAGCCTCATGTATATCGAATCCAAAATCTTCTTCCATGAATGGGAATCCAACCGTGTAATTTCGCAGTATTCTGCATATTCCTGAACGTATTCCCGGCTCATCATCAACCACTAATACAACTAACTTTTCCATGGTTTTTAAATTTTTATTATTTAATCAAGCTATTGATTTCTTTTTGTAACTGGTCAGGGCGCAAACTTTTATCGATATACCTGTCGGCCTTTATCCATGCACGTTCTCCGGGACTGTTAAGCCCGAACACCAGCCCGGTTTCTGCTGTAACTGCAGTGGCAATGATTACTGGAACATCAGGATATAATTTTTTTAATTTATGACTTAGTATAAAACCACTGTCTTTGTTTTCCATCATCAGATCAAAGATGGCCAGGTCAGGTTTGTATTGACCGATAAGTATTTCAGCTTCTTTCTGGCTCGAAACGGCTTTCACTTCAAAGCCCATCAGTTTTGTATTTACTTCAAGGAAAGTTAAGAAGTCAGGATCATCATCTGCAATCAATACTTTTTTATTATTTGTTTTCATTACAATGAATTTTAAATTAATTCTTTTTTTTAGGTAATACAATTGTGAATATGGTACCTGTTGGTCCTTTAGCAGGATCAATATTTGAGCTGACTGTGAGGTCGCCTTTATGCATTTTCACAATTCCGTAAACTGTTGGCAACCCAAGCCCTGTGCCTTTTCCGAGCGCTTTTGTTGTGAAGAATGGGGTGAAAAGTTTATCCATATTTTCTTTTTCTATCCCGGTTCCTGAATCTTTAATACGAATCAGAACATTTTCATCAGACTCTTCAAGGTATATCTCGATTAGCCCGCCATCCGGCATTGCTTCGATCGAATTTTTTATCAGGTTGGTAATTGCCTGTATCATCTGTTCCTTATCGAGCAACATGCTTGTTAAAGTAAGGCGATTAATCGTATTTATTTTTACATTTTCAGGAATGATTAGCGAATTGAGGCATTCATTAACAAGAAGATCGATACCGGTCATTTCATAACGCACCTGGTTTGTCCTGGCGAAATTCAAAAGACCGCTAACAATGGATTTACATCTTTCAGCCTGGTGTGTGATGAGCTCAAGGTCTTGTCTTATCTGCGAGTCGGACGGACATTCTTCAAGCAAAATATTACTGTACATAATTACCACACCAAGAGGGTTATTCAATTCATGAGCAATGCCGGCAGACAACTGTCCCATGTGGGCAAGTTTTTCCGATTGCCGCAGAGCAAGTTGCACATTAGCAAGTTTTTCGTTCGATAGAGCCAATTCGGAATTGTATTTATGAAGTTTTTCAATAGTGAAAGGCAAACACATTTCCTGCTCGGCAATTCCTTTATATATTGCTATAGCGTGTTCTTCGCAGGTGTCATAACCACAGGCGCCGCAATTCAGATGATCGCTTTTACTTTCTTTTCCAAGGAATTTCAGGATCTTTGCGATCTCATCATTAGTTGCAAGAAGAATACGCTGATCATTTTCTTCGAATGTTTGTGAAAAATCAAGCTTACTGAATCGTTCAATATTTTTTTGCCAGTTTTCAAAATTGAAATTTTTCATTTTTTCATTTGCGTATTTTTTTATGCTGGCGATCTGGGTATATGTTTTTCCTCCCGGAGTCATGCCTACGCCTTTAACACAACCGTTGCAGCAAAGCAGCTCCAGTAAGTCGGATTTGAATAAGCCCGATTCGGCTTCTTTAATGGCTTCTACAAAATTTAACCTGCCATCGGCAACAATGCAGTTATTATTCAAAATGTCATCGGTTTTTTCAATATTATTAAGCAGTCCTCTGCTCAGAGGGAATACAGAGCCTTTGCCACCAACCGGTTCGTCAAATTCCGATGGGTTTGAATTTTCAGGTGTAATATTTAATTCGGAAAATATTTCACGTAACTCACGAAAGGTAATGACCTCGCTTATTTCAACAACCTCTGATTTTTTTGAAATACAGGGTCCGATAAAAACAATTTTAGTTTCTTTTCCGTACATTTCTTTCAGTACTCTAGCAGTTGCTTCCATTGGGGAAACGATAGGAATTAAGT